>JAISCO010000386.1 GCA_031265535.1 Spirochaetaceae bacterium
GTGTAAAAAAACCGCCCATTCAATAACGCTCGACAATTTTACCGCCAATTACCTGTCTAGCAAGGCAATAGCCGATCATAAAACCCCGGCGGAGATTATCGGCGAAATGGTACAGGAACGAATAGCCGCTTCAATGTAGAAATCGTTGGCTGAATAATTAACGTGAGTTCGACAGCGTAAAGAAACCCCTGCCCAAAGCTACCGGTTATACACAAGTCTGGAGCAAAAAATCAAACCGTCCGTCTTTGCGGCAATTTCGGATAAAATGAGCAATGAAGAATTGAGAATGAGGGATGAGCAAAAGGGGGAAGTCTCCCCCACGCTCCAAAGGTTTTGCTTTCGCAAAAACGCTTTTTCGCTACCCCCACGCCTGGGGGCCAGCCCCCAAACCCCCGTATGCGTCCTGCATGGCAATGAACAATGAACAATTAGCAATTAAGAATGAAGAATTGAGAATTGAGAATGAGGGACATTCTTACTTCTTACTTCTTAGCAATTAGATTGGGCGTGAAAACCCCTAATCCCCCGTGGGGGATTAGGGTTTGCGCGCCGCCGGACTGTCCGTTCAGTCCGGCGGCTTAGGGATACTTGTGTATGGTAGAATTTATAGCGGTTCCAGGGGGGCCAGGTGTGTCGTCGGCAACGGCCGCGCCCGCCGTGTTAGAGGTATTTTTCAGTGGGGCAGCGACTTCATTGCCATAGATGGCGCCGTCGGTCATCGTGAAGTTTCCGGTAAGAATGCGCACTCCGCCGCCTGCGCCAAAGGCAGTGTTGCCGCTAATCGTGCCGCCGGTCATCGTAAAATTGCCGCCATTGACACAAACCCCGCCTCCTCCTGTTCCTCCGCCGCTGCTGCCGCTGGCATTGTTGCCGCTAATCGTGCCGCCGGTCATCGTAAAATTGCCGCCCGCGACATAAACCCCGCCTCCGTACGAGCCGCCGTTGTTGTTGCCGCTGATATACCCGCTGCGGAGTTCCATGGCGCCGCCCGCTATGTACACGAGAGCGGCATTGTTACCCGATTTGCCTTGCAGAGTTGGGCCGTCAATGATGAAGTTCTGGTTTGCCGCCGTCCGTATCAGGCTGCCGTTGCTTGAGAGGGCCACCGTTCCGCTCCCGGTCAGCCGTACTTCTTTGTAGTTTCCACCGATACTGCTGCCGCTTATTCCCGGCACACCGAAACTACTCCTTATCTCAATGATAAAGACAGTGGTACTGTCGGCGATTCCGTCCGGCGCGGTGGAAATAGATGACAAGGCGCCGGCCCATTCCGATGCGTTGGTAACAGCAAAATGACCATAAACGGTAACGACGCAGGTATCCTTCTTGGTACTGTCCTCTGTGCTGCTGACAGTGATGGTCGCGTTTCCCACTGCCTTGCCGATTACCATTCCGTTCTGGTCCACCGCAGCTACCGCACTGTTGTCTGACTTCCATGTTACATTCTTGTTTGTAGCATCGGTGGGAAGCACCGTAGCAGACAGTTGTGCCTTACTCGCTTGGCTGATAATGGTGGATCCGCTGCTGCTCCTAACCATGATTTTGGTATGATCAAGGCTTACGCCAGTAACCGGAATATTAACAGTAACGGTAACGACGCAGTTTGCAGTACAGCCGCCGTTCACTGTGCTAACGGTGATGGTCGCGCTTCCCCCCGCGACGCCTGCTACAGTGGCTGTAGCTCCATTCCAGGTCACCGTGGCTACATCAGTGTTGCTTGATATCCAACTAAAATTCGTGCTGGCACCGCTGGGGGATACCGTAGCAGTCAAGGTCCCATTGCTACCCTTATTAATGGTGAGGGGATTCGTATTAAGAATTACGCCGGTAACCTGAGTGCCGCCGGATGTTACGGTAACGGTGCAGGTAGCCGTCTTGGTACTGTCCTCTTTGCTGCTAACCGTAATGGTCGCGCTTCCCGCCGTCTTGCCGGTTACTCTTCCATTTGTGTCCACCGTGGCTACCGCAGTGTCGCTTGACGTCCACGTTAACCTCTTGTCTGTGGCATTGGCGGGAGACACAACGGCGGTCAGAGTCGGGCTGTCACCAGGCGCGATGTTAAGTGTGCTAAGGTTAAGGGTTACGTTGTCAACCGGAACGGTAACGGTAACGGTAACCGCACATTCCGCGCTCTTGCCGCCGTTTTCAGCGGTAACGGTGATATTCGCTTCTCCCTCGGACTTAGCGGTTACAGTTCCGTTCTGAGACACTGCGGCTATATCCGGGTCGCTTGACGTCCACTTTACCGCACCATCTGCGGGATTCACCGTAGCTTCCAGGATTGCGCTCTTTCCATACACAATGGGGAGCGAGGCGGGGCTAAGGCTTAAATTGGTAACCTTAGCGTAGTTGGCTTCTACGGTAACGGCGCACTGCGCCATAAAGTTGTCGTCCATTGTGGTAACCGTAATTGCCGCTTGTCCCGCCGCTATGCCGGTTACCTTCCCTTCATAGTCCACAGTGGCTACTCCGTGGTTGCTTGATGTCCACTTTACCCGCTGGTCCGGGGCGCTGGTTGGAAGCACCGTAGCGGTCAGGGTCGTGTATTCACCAGGAGCAATGACAAGATTGTCAAGGCTAAGAATTACGCCGGTAACCACACCGGGTTCATCATCATGGTGGGGGCGGGGATTGGTATCGCATGACGCGAAGATAATCGCCGAAAAAATGCACGTAATAAGGGTAAAAATTGCAAACTGACTTTTTTTCATAATAAATCCTTTGATTTTGGAGAAGTAATTAATGAATTGTATCTGGAGGCCGAAAGGGAAAAGTCCGGCTAAAAAGACAAAACGCGGGGGGGGGGGGGATTTGCAAAGAGCGAAAAACAGATTTACGACGCAACAGAAACGCCCGGCGGGACTGTTATGGCTGTTTTTCGAGTGTGCCCTTTTCGTAAAAATGGACGCCGCCTGCATTATCTCCTCCAACAAATTAGCAAAGCCAAAGTCTTATAAATCCACCGCTTTTCTTTCGGACAAGGGGCAAACTTCAACTAATACGCTCTGTATACTATGAAATAAATAATGCTGTCAAGACGGGAAGGAACAGGTAACAAGGAAAATGGAAAAGGAGGAGGAGGAACAAGTAAAAAGGAAAATTGTCGCGTCCTGGTTTAAAGTTGTCATATGAGGAGAGGAAAAATGAAAGATGTGGTAAGGTACAGGACAGGGATCCGAAAAAGTCCCTCCTACCGGAGCAGATTACCTATAACGGCACGGTTATCACCACCCCGGCGGGCTGGCTGCCCAAGCCGAAGCCGCGTACAACCAGAGTGGCCGCGAGCCTCTAAAAATATACTTTTTTAGACAGTTTTGAAAATTCGCAGATGGCAACGCTCTCTTTTTCATTTACGAGAATTATGATAAACTTTCTATTCGGAGATTATCAGGTGTATATTTTGCCCGATTTCGGCTTACAACCCCGATATTTCTCCGATCCAGAGTTAGATGACATCCACATTGCTGGGCTGACAGTGGTGGTTTATCATATGTATGAAGGAGTACAGGGTTAAAGTATGGAAATAAATGTTGAAAATGCGGTTAATTTGTTTTTCCCTAGCACTTCATTAGAGGGAGTCTATTATGAAGCAGTAGCGAATTCTATTGACGCAGACGCAACAAAAATTTGGATAACAATTAACCTCCCTGACTTTAATAATGTTTCCTCTTTTGAACTACAAATAGCGGATAATGGCAACGGTTTTACAGATAAAAATTTTTATAAATTTTCTCACCTTTTGGAAGTTGATGAAAAAAACCATAAAGGCGTGGGTCGACTTGTTTTTTTGCATTATTTTAATAAAATATCCGTGTCAAGTTCTTATGAAAACCGTTTAAGAACTTTTACCTTCGATAAACATTTTAACAAAGAATCAAAAGTAGCCGAAGGCGAATATGAAAAAAAGACTATCCTTATATTTTCCGGTTACAACAAAGCAAAAATACGAGAATATGATTATGTAAACCCTGGCAAAATCAAGGAAAGTCTCTTACGGCATTTTTTCATTCTCTTTTATAAATTTAAAATGTCCAAGAGACCATTAGAAATTAGTATATCGATGACTACGGATAGCCCGAAAAAAGAACACAATTTTGTTTCTGGTAGTTCAATATTAAATATAAGCACAATATCAGACTTAACAGAAGTAGATTGCGGTGACCAGTCTGTTGATTTATTTGCTAAATTCAAATTGTTATATTCAATCAAACATACTTTTGAAACCAATTCCTTAATAACTGCTATTTGTGCAGATGAAAGAACAATATCAGAGGAAATAATATCAAAGAACGCACTGCCCTATGGCTATGAAATGATTTTTTTACTTCATTCCGACTATCTTTCCGGCAAAAGTAATGCAAGCAGAACAGCACTCGAACTTGATGATGACTCAATAAGGAAAATAAAGCAAATATTCAGAAACAAAGTTTCTGAAATAATAACAGATGTAATTCCTGAAATTGCCGAACATAACCAGAAAGTAGACAATGAACTTAACGAAAAATATCCTCATTTGCAAGGTTATTTTGAAAAGGAAACCATTGGGTTTATTGAAAAAGATAATTCAATAGAGATCGCTCAAAAGAAATTTCTGAAAGACCAAAAAGAAATTTTGGAAGCATCATCTTTAGATGATGTACAATATGAAAAATACCTTGAAGTTTCCTCCAGGGTTCTTACGGAATATGTTTTGTATAGAAATCTTACAATAAGTAAACTGAAACAGCTTGATTATAAAAATGATGAAAAAGAAATTCACAATTTGATTGTACCAAAAAATAGAATTTTTCATAATGATGAATTTATGGATACTATATTTTCAAATAACGCCTGGCTGCTTGATGATAAATATATGTCTTACACTGCTATATTAAGTGATAAAAGAATTAAAGAAATATATAAATCAATTGACATAACAGACGAGACTGACAAAAAAGAGAAAAGGCCTGATATTACCATTATTTTCTCAAGTAACCCCGAAAAAAAAGAACCAAAAAAAGTTGATGTCGTTATAGTTGAATTAAAAAAATTGGGGTTAGAATTAGGTAAAAAAGAATATTTGGTAAGTCAATTGCGCCAGAGGGCCAGAATTTTGCTGTCACACTATCCTGATAAAATTCAGAGAATTTGGTTTTATGGTATTGTGGATATAGACCCTGATTTTAGAATTTCTTTGTTAGAAGATGATTATATCGAGTTGTACTCTCCGGGTAGTTTGTTTTATAAAGAACAGACAATTATAGTTAATGACGACCCTGCTAATAAAATCCCTTGGGGATTATTCATTCAGTCCTACCAGTCTTTTGTGGATGATGCGGAAAATCGGAACTCCACTTTCTTGAAAATCTTGAAAGGAAGTATAAAAAAGAATATCAAAGAGGAAAAGAAAGGCGATATGTCATCCGTAATTGAAGAAAATAATAGTCATAAGAAGACAGAAACCTAACCCATGTCAACTAACGTATCCAAGCAAAACCGGAAAGAACTCACCGGTAAAATAAAAGCGATTCACAAATATATCGCCGCTGCCAAACAGGACGAAAATACCCGAAATATGCTTACATGGCTATCCGATATTGAAAAAGATATCAACGCAAAAAAATTTGGCCTTGTTTTCGAGGAACACCGGGAAGCCATAGATGAAACCCTTGAAACCCATACCCCGGTTTTAACTGAAAACAAAAAACTGTTCATTGACAACGGCGGACAGATGAATTTTCTTATTGAAGGCGATAATTTAGCCGCTTTGCGGTTATTGTTAAAAACGCATAAAGGGAAAATCAAGGTGATTTATATTGATCCTCCATATAATACTCGTAATAAAGATTTTATTTATGATGATAACATTGTTGAAAAAACAGATACATTCATTCATAGCAAATGGTTATCTTTTATACGTATTCGTTTGTTTTATGCCAAAATGCTATTAAAATCAGACGGTATAATATTTATTTCTATTGATGATAATGAGCAAGCATATTTAAAATTATTGTGTGATGAAATATTTGGCGAAGAAAATTTTTATACCCAAATTATTATACAGTCAAATAAGAGGGGACAGACATATAAACAAATAGCAAAAACTCATGAATATTTACTTGTTTATACAAAATCTCCTGCTTCGGAATTTAATGAAATAGAAAAGACTGCTGAAAATCATGACTTAAATTTTTCAGACCATGTTAGTTCTTTCAATATCCGTGAATTACGCAATCGAAATCCAAAATTTGGCAGATTTAATCGTCCAAATTTATATTATCCAATTTATGTAAATTCTAAAGTTACGGATAAAGATGATTTCAATCCCATTTCCTTAACAAAATCCAAAGATTTTAATATTGAGGTTTTTCCATTGAATTCAAAAAATGAAGATAGTTGTTGGAGATGGGGGAAACCTTTGGCACAGAGAAATATGAATATTAATACTTTGAATAGTAATTTGGTCGCAAAAATAACAAGAGGAAATAAATACAATATTTATGAAAAATATAGAAAGACTACTTATAAATCAAAAACGATATGGTTTGATAATGATGTTATTACCGAACGGGGTACTGTTGAATTAGGCGAATTGGGTTTATCTGATTTATTTGAATTTCCGAAACCATTAGGATTGATTGATAAATGTCTGCAAATTGGTACTAAGGATAATGATATAATTCTTGATTTTTTTGCCGGAAGTGGAAC
>JAISCO010000008.1 GCA_031265535.1 Spirochaetaceae bacterium
CTAATGTCCGGACTTTTTGTGCCGCCGGTCAAGCTCGTCTAAAACCTCATCTATACACACGTTTTCTTTTGAAAGCAGCGTCAGCGTATGGTATATCAAATCGGCGGCTTCCCAAACAAACTCGTTTTTGTTTTTTGCGGTGCAGACTTCGTAGGCTTCCTCCATTATCTTACGCCTAACCCGTTCATCCGTAAGAGACGCGGTATAGGAACCGGCGGGCGCGGTACGCAGGCGCTCATTGATGATTTCTTGCAGGAATTGCGGCGTATAACGCCGGTCTGTCTCAAAGCATGACCACGCGCCCGTATGGCAGACCGGCCCCCGCGGCTCCACAACGGCAAGCAGGGCGTCGCGGTCGCAGTCCGTCCGCATACGCAATAGTTTCATCGTATTGCCGGAACTCTCGCCTTTCATCCAGAGGCAATTTCGCGTCCGGCTGTGAAAGCATACATTGCCGTGCCTGAATGTTTCCAAAAGCGCCTCTTTATCTGTAAAGCCCGTCATCAAAACCTGACCGTCGCTGCTCTGCGCGATAAGCGGTAAGAGTCCATCGGCGGCCTTTTTCCAGTTGAGCGAAACGGCAAAAGCGTCCGCCAGGCTAATTTTTCCAGTATACAAAGCCATGCCAAGCTGAACATCACAGTCTAAAGAGGCAATAGTTTCAATCTCGCCCAGCGTTGAAACGCCGCCCGCGGCCGTCAGCAGGCAGGAAACGGCGCCGCGCAGCTTCTTAACGGCGTCAATGTCCGCGCCGCCCATCATTCCTTCTTTTTCGACAGCGGTAAAAAGAAGCTCGCCGGCATATTTTTCAACAAGCCGGGCGGTTTCTGTCAAATTTAATCCGGTAGGCGTCCGCCAGCCGTCAACTACAATCCTGTCATCACGCGCGTCAACAGCGACAATAATACGCTCGCGTCCAATCCTGTTTGCCAGAGCGCCAAGGAATTCTTTATTGAGCGCGAAAGTCTGCCCTACGCGAAAAGCCACCGATCCAACGATGATTTTTTTCGCGCCAAGGCTCACCAGTTCCACCGCCTGTTCAACGGTTCTGATTCCGCCGCCCACACGGCAGTCCGCGATACGCAAAAGCGGCTTTATCATCTCAAAGTTTGAGCCGCGCCCCATAGCAGCGTCAAGGTCGATTACGGCAACTTCGCCAAAACGGTCAAATTCCTTTGCCAAAGCCCCGCCGTCTTCCCGCCGCAAAGCCAGTTCCGACCCGCGCCTGAGCTGCACCACCTGAGCGCCTTGAATATCAATTGAAGCGATTACCATTTGCGTATCCTTGTTTTAGTATGCTGCCGCAGTCCAATACTGACAACCCGCCCGCCAGCGGGTCTAATCCCCGCTGCAAGTGCGCTTGCCTTGTTTGCCGCAAAATTTGCGCCGCTTGCGGCGGGTAGGCTCATTTTCTTTGCATATCTAATACGAATACGGGTTTTATAGTAAACATCATGTTCTATTTTATCCCCGCAAATGCCGCAAAACAAACATTTTTGTGTAGTATCTCAATATTTCTGAAACCGGATTTCTTCATGAGATATGTTTGATAATTTATGGATCTGGGAGTATCCTCTTTTTCAATATATGCAAGTACTTTCCTGCTGTATTCATTACTAACAATTTTACTCAAGTAGTCCGCATAACATTCCCATGTATATTTTGTTAATACAGCAGTGTCTTGCGTCACCAAATCAGATATCATTAAACAACCATTCTTTTTTAATAATTTATATAATTTCTTAAATACGTACTCCCAATCATTATCATCTCGCAGATGGTGTAGTACAGCGCCTGCTAAAATGATGTCAAAATAATCTTCCGGTAATTGTGCCGTTCTAATATCACTTTGTACTGTCGTTACCGTATTTGTTGTTTCTGATATTACCCTTTCATACGCTTTATTCAGCATTGGTTTACTCAAATCAAGTAATGTACATTCTAAATTCGGGATTTTACTTAGCATTTTAAGAGTATAATTACCCGCGCCACAACCAATATCGAGAAGGGATTTTGCATAGGGGATAATGCGTTTTGCGGATTCCGTAATAATCTCTAACGAAATTTGCGCGTCAATGGTTGAGACCTGCCCTGTCTCAAGATTTGAAAAACGCTCTACATCATTATCAAATCGTTCTTTGATTTCATCAACTGTTGATTTATTATCCATAAAAATATTCATTTTCTCCTTAAACAGTAATTTTATATATTCTTAACGCGAGCATAAGATTATCTAATCTTAACGTGATAAATTATTTCAGTCAAGCATTCGCCGGCGAAGTTGTCGCCGGCAAAGTCGGCGCGCGCAGCAATGACCTTGCAAACTCCATTGAACTAAAGCTTCGCCAGAAGCTCAGATTCGCGGAAGCTCAGGCCCACAGCAGTCCACAAATCGTGGTTTTTGCGTCAAATTCACCGCAGGTGAACGGTGACGCAAAAACCCACAAGTGCAACAGGCTGCTAGGCAGCATACGTTTGGAAATTGAGTATCAAAATAATTCCGGCTGTTTGTTATTCTGCTTTTCATCAAATAAACGCATATAATTAAATAATTCATTTACATCATGGATTATATTATTTTCGCCGCATATTTTGTTAAATATTTTCATCAGCTCTTCGTTGTTATCGCTGGTTATTATATAATTATTTCCATATTTTTTCTGATACTTTTCTTTTAACCCGGGAAAATATTTATCCAGATTTTTATAATAATATTCTCGATCTCCATCCCGCAGCGTTAAGCCCATATCAAAACATATTATTCCATATACTTTCGCTTCTATACAGTAATCTAATATTCCAATCAAATTTTCTTTTGTGTCGTTTATGAACGGGAGTATCGGGCTTAACCATACGATGGTCTGAATGCCGCTATCCCGCATTGTTTTTAATACATCAAACCGTTCTTTCGTTGTGGATACGTTTGGTTCAATTATCTTGCATAATTGCTCGTCAAATGTAGTGAGCGTAGTTGCCACAATACATTTAGCGTTATTGTTAATTTTTATCAGTAAATCTAGATCACGCAATATTAAATTTGATTTTGTCTGTATTGCCAGCCCAAACCTGTGTTTTTCTATAATTTCTAAACAAGTTCTTATGTTGTGTAAATTTTCAGTTATAGGAATATACGGGTCGCTCATAGCGCCGGTTCCAATCATGCATTTTTTATGTTTTGTTTTAAGCTTTTGTTCCAATAATTCAGGGGCGTTACTTTTAATTTCTACATCTTCAAACGCATGGTTCATATTATAGCAGGCGCTTCTTGCGTCGCAATAAATACATCCGTGAACACACCCGCGGCTAATGTTCATGCCGTTTTTTGATGACAGTATGCCCTTTACTTCTTTAAAATGCATATCTTTTTATATGACATATTTTATAAATATTCTACTGTCCTCTAAAGATTTAAATTCTTATAGAGGCAATATTTGGCTTGTTCGACAACGTGAATATTCGGGTCATTGTTGGTTGCTTGAGCCGGTTCCAAAACTGAAGTTTTGGAACCGGCTTTGCTTGCTAAGCAAAGTTTGGATTGCAAGTTTTGAGCCCAACGCGTTTGCGAAAAGCGCCGGGCACCACATCAAACTGTTCTTGAAAAGCCGCTGAAAAACTTGCGTGGTGTTTATAGCCAACCATAGCGGCTATCTCGCCTATTGGAACTGAGGTGTTTTTCAACATATTTGCCGCTCTCTCCATTCTAAAGCGGCTGATATACGCCGCGGTGGATAAACCGGTGTACCTTTTGAAGGCGGCGGTGAATTTGCTTATGCTCATGGCGGCCTCTTTTGCCAGTGTGCCCAGGCTGATAGGTTCGTTAAAATGTTGCTCCACAAACGCCAACGCTTCGGCTATCCCTGCCCGGTCATATTCCGTAAGCCGGGGCGGCGCTTTTGTTTCAAGCTGCCTGTGCCAATCCAGCACCAGCGAGATCAGTTCCAGGGTCTTTGCCTCAAACCAGGCATTCCCCGCCCCGCCGCGGCGAGCGGCATCACCAATTTGTTTTAGCACAATCGCGGTCTCCGGCGGCGGCGGAAAGCGGCTCAAAGCTCCAATGGCCTTCTCCAATTCATCCCGGGAAATACCATGACGCAGGCCCATGAAGGCGTCAAAGAAATCCGGTAAAAATGAGAGACCCATCGCGCAATGATGAAATCCCGCCGGAAAATATTGGCGGAAAACCGCATCCTTTTTCCCGATGTGTTCAAGAATCCCGTTGATGCTCCCACGCCATAGACTGAGATGAAAATATTCAGGCTGTTTCCAGACAACTTCAGTCGACCGCCGGTAGCTGTAATCCGTCACACAGACCACTATGCCTTTCCCCGCAGGCTTTAGCAGACACCGCCCTTCTCCATAAGACTGCCTCAACAAAAAGTCCATAGTATCGTCTTTGGAGTAGTTTGCCTTTTCCGCAAAACCGCATTTGAAAAGCTGGGGGAAAAACAGCATGTCAACAATAGTATCCATACCCTGCTCCTTTGCCCGTGGGCTGTATTATAGCTATCCGCCAAAAAACTATCGCCATACGCCAAAATACATGGAAAAACCTTGCCTATTCTGACGTTTATAATCACTGTTGTAGTTAGGATAAGCTAACTAAAATATCCTGTCAATATCATGTATGTATTTTTTTTGGAGGATTATTTCATGAAAAAGCTAGTTTTGATTCTTTTAACCGGCGCCGTTCTACAGTCCGTGTTTGCCCAGGATGCTGTCTCTAAATCTGAGGGGGGGGGGGGGGATGAGTCCCTTGATTTCGTGGTTACCGCCGGCAGAACCCCCGAAGCGGCGGCCAAAGTTTCCGGGCAGCTTACCGTAATTACCGCCGATGACATCGCAAAGTCGGGAGCGACTACGATAACCGATGTGCTGGAAACCGTACCCGGCATCAGGCTGGCCACGGCATTTGCGGGCGGCGGCGTTGATATTTCCATGCGGGGTATTTCGAGTGAATCCGGGCGCGAAAAAGTGTTGGTAATCGTTGACGGCATGAGGCTCAACCCCATTCAAAAGATGGGGCATTTAAGCTGGGAAACTATTAATCTTTCCGAGATTGAGCGCATAGAGGTACTGGACGGCGGGGCAAGCGTTCAGTACGGCGACAACGCCTCGGCAGGGGTCATCAACATTATTACCAAAAAATCTGGCGCGGCAAAGACGGATATTGCCGTTTCAGCCGGGAGTTTTTTTCAGAATGAGCAGCGCTTTTCCCACCACCAGCCCACAGACTGGGGCGGTTTTACCATCAGCGGCGGACATCATGGGACACAGGGTTACCAGAAGCATAGCGCGGGCGATGAGGGGAATGGCGAACTGCGGGGGATTTTTGATATAAACGACGCAATGAGCCTTCAGGCGAATGTAGGATTTTACGCCAAAAACGGTTTGCTTGCCCAACAGTTAAGCAAAGCCCAATTTGACGACGACCCCACGCAAAACGCCGGGCCCTCGTATAATAGCTTTTCCACCTTAGGAATAATCGCCGGTACGGGCTTTTCATGGGCAATTAACGATACCCTCAGCCTTGATGTGCCGGTTTCCTATAATTTTGCCAAGTTAAATATGTATTATCCTTCTTACGCGGGGGTTTATAACATAATGCCGCAGATGATTGGCCTGCGGCCAAAAGTAAGCGCGGAACTTAAACCGGGGGGCATGGGCCTGCGCTTTACCGGCGGCCTTGACACGCTCTTTGCGTTTAGCAAAGTGGAAAATAGTTCTGACCTTGTACAGGAAACGAATCCTACCACACAAACAATGCACGAGATCACCGTTGGACCCTGGGTTTTAGTCAACTTTGAGCCAATCCCGATGCTTTCTTTGAACGCGGGTATCCGCTACGACGCGGCCTTTGTAAACGCGCGCATGGACGCTTGGTCGGGTGATTACATGGGTTCTCCCATGGAATACGCGGCCGGGGACGAATCAACCAATTTTGACGCCTTTGTCTATGAGGCGGGGCTTACCGTCAATCCCTTTGATTTTTTAAAAGTCTACGCAAAGTATGGGACACAATTCAGGTATCCCTATCTTGACAATTTTATTGAGGTGCCCTATACGCCGGGTGGAACAATTAGTCTGAATACCGACCTTAAAGCGGAAAAAGGCTGGACGGTGGAAGGCGGCATCGGATTAAACATTAAAGACATCGCAAGGCTTGACGCGAATCTCTATTATTTCCGGATAGATAACGAAATCGCCTATATTTTTACCGGTATGAGTAATGTTTACATAAATCAGGAGCCTATCGACAGGATTGGTACCAACATCGGACTAAAGCTGACGCCGGTTAAATATGTGGAGATGGACATTGACTATGGTTTTGTCAACGCGGAATTTTCGGAAGGGGCTAACGAGGGTAAATTTGTCCCGCTGGTGGCGGAACATAACCTTTCAGCTTCCCTCATGCTGAAGCTGCCTTTCGGCTTAAGTCTTGGCCCCAATATTCTGTACAAAAGCGCGATGTATCCGCAGACGGATACCGCCAACGTTCAGCCGGTCATTGACCCAAGCCTTATCTGGGGACTAACGGCGCGGTATGTAATCAACAAGTTCAACGGGGAGCTTGCCGTTCATCTTACGGTTCATAATCTTGCCGATACCAAATATGCGTCAAATGTGACGGTAATGCCGCCTATAGGATTATCCTACTATGTTGACCCCAACATGGGCCGTTCGGTAAACATCTCGCTGCAATACCGCTTTTAGGGGGAGAAGACCGGCGCTTATGCTGTTACTGTTCAAACAGGGCGGGTGGGTCATGTACCCCCTGCTCGCTTTTTCCGTCATTGCCCTCGCCGTCATTCTGGAACGCGCCATATTCTATTTGTCAAGCCCGCCAGCGGGTTTTGTCAAGCCAGCGGGTTTTTGCGCCCGTTCAACCCTCACTGTGGAGGAACTGGCCGCGTTCCGCAAGGAATGTGGGGACTGGAAGACCGCCGCCGCGCTTTTGGCGGAACGGCAAAAGCGCGCGTACTTCCTCCCGCTTGTAGCCGCCTACTTTGACGCTCTCGATTCCCGCGATAAAACGCCGGAACTTTTTGAGGAGCGTCTTTTTGCCTGCGCGAAAGAAATCGTAATGGTAAACGAGCGCCGCCTTCCCGTACTCGCGTCGATCGCTTCTACGGCCCCGCTTTTGGGGCTTTTCGGCACTGTTTTGGGCATGATAGAAGTATTTCAAAAACTTGCCGCCCTGGGCGGACGGGCGGATGTCGCGCTGCTTTCCGGCGGCATCTGGGTCGCCCTGCTTACCACAGCCTTCGGCCTCCTTGTCGCCATTCCGTCCCTGCTTGCCCATCATTATTTTTCACGTCTGGTAAGCGGAAGAAGCGATTACATGGAACTCTTAATCGCGCGCCTTAATATACTGACCGGAAAGGCCGGTACGGAAAATCAAACATGAAATCTTTTGCGAGAAAAACAGAGCCATTTGGCGCAACAGCCGGGGTCGATATAACTCCCATGTTGGATGTTATCTTTCAACTCCTGCTCTTTTTTATTTTAACCTCGGCGCTCATGCAGCCTAACATCAAGCTTGATCTGCCTGAATCGAGCCAAAACAGTGAGACGGTTGAAGCCGACCTGGTAATATCCGCCGGCAAAGACGGACGTATTTATTTTAACGACAGAAATGTTTTACCGGAGGAAGTAGAAGTATTTTTGCGTCAATTTATCGCGCAAAACAGCGATGGTTTAGTAATCCTGCGAGTTGACAGCGCCCTGCCATACGGCAGCTTCTTTTCCATCCTTGACGCTTCCCGCGGCGCCGGGGTAAAAAACCTGCATTTGGCCCATGAGGAAAAGTAGGATGTTTTTTTGCATGATTGGCCTTTCAGCGGCGCTTCATGGTTTGGTGATAACCGGCGTTGCAAGAAGCGGGTTTCACACATCCACTCCAGCCGCGAAAAATCAATTTGTCTCTACGATAAAAATTATTCAAACAGGAACGGCGCCGCAAAAAAACGCGCCGGGCAAAATGCGGGAAAATAATATTATCGAAAAGGCGGCAGAGCCTCCGCCGGAACCCGTTCCCGTACAAAAGCCGGATAATCGTGAGGACCCGCAAGAGCGCGAGGCGGCGCAGGAGAACGCCAATGCCGCCGGGAATAATGAAGAATCCCGGGAGGGCGAAAGGGGTGCCGGGAACAATGATGAAGTACGGGAAGGCGATGCCGTAGGAAGCGGGACAATTACAGACCGCGAGGCTCTGCTGGCATACATCAAGGACTTTATCGACAAAAATCTGGCGTACCCGGCTATGGCGCGGCGGCGCAATATTCAGGGAGTTGTGGGAGTGTATTTTGAGATTGAAGAAAGCGGGGAGATTGCCGCCATCGCGGTGAATCATTCATCCGGCAGTTCTATTCTGGATAATGCCGCCGTAACGCTGATAAAAAAAATCAATCCCAAAAATATATCAACAAAAAGAAAATTGGCGTTGAATGTCAATATTGATTATAGACTCAATTAACAAGTAAAAAGGAAAGGTAAATAAAAAGGAAAAGGTAAAAAGGAAGAAGTAACAATTAGCAATTAACAATGAGCAGTTAGGAATGAGGAGATTTTGCTTAGCATTACCAGTGTAATCAGTGTCGCCTTTTGGCGCAATCAGTGTAATCAGTGGACATTTGAATGAGCAATTAACAATTAAATGAGGAGTGAGGAATGAGGAATGAGGAGTGATAATGAAAAATGAGCAATTAATAATTAGCAATGGAGAATTAAACCATGCTTTGCGAATAAGGAGAATTTATGCAGGGTAAAAAACAAAAAACCGGAGTTTCCCGCCTGCTGGAGATTGCCGGTTCTAAAAAATGGTATATTATCGCGGCCTGTGTTCTGGGCGCGGGATCGGCATTTTTACAGTTCTTTCCCGCCGTGCTGGCCTATGACGGCCTTATGGAGCTTGTGAAAAATTGGACGGATCTAGGCGCGGTCAATATTCCCTATATGATCCGGCTTGCGGTACAGATGCTTGCCTGTTTTGCGGGATTCGCCTTGCTGCTCTATCCTTCCATGATACTCTCGCACATCGCGGCCTTTAATATTCTCTATTCAATACGCATAAAACTGGCGGCAAAACTTTCCCGCCTTTCGTTGGGCTATTTCAATCAGTCCCGTTCCGGCGTGATAAAACAGGTGATGAGCGGGGAAGTTGAAAACATTGAATTGTTTGTCGCCCATCATACCGTTGACATTGTTACCGCTGTTTCGGTTCCGGTAATAGCGTTTATCATCATGGCAACAGTAGATTGGCGTCTTATGATTGCCTCGCTGCTTACACTGCCGTTAAGCATATTTGTCTATGGCTCTTATTATATGAGGCCGGAGTCACGGGCAAAGACAGAGCAGTATTACCGTGAAGCGGCTAATTTGAACGGCTCGGTAGTGGAGTTTGTCAACGGTATGCCGGTACTGAAGGTCTTTAACGCTACCGGAACCATCATTGAGCGCATAACAAATGACATCAAAGCCCATTCCCGGATGACCCGTGAATGGAGCGCGAGTTTTTCCGGCGCCTATGCGGGTTTCCTTACGGTTATCGGCTCTCCCTTGTCTTTCATCATACCTGCGGGAGTAGCGCTTTCCTTTTTTGAAAGCGACTTAACCGTGTTCATTCCAAAATTTATATTCTTTTTGCTGGTGGGCGGCAGCATGAATTTACCCTTGCATAAACTGATGTATCTTACAGCCCTTATGAACCGCAACGTGGAGGGGGTAAAGCATATTGATGAAATTCTTAACGCGCAGGAATTACCGGAAACAAAAACCTCAATTACTTCCAGTACTCCCAAAGACAGTTCCATTGAATTTGAAGGCGTGCATTTTTCCTATGGTGAAACAGAAGTGCTCCACGGCATAAGTTTCCGCGCCGAAAGCGGCAGCCTTGTGGGGCTTGTGGGCCCTTCCGGCGGCGGGAAAACAACCATTGCCCAACTGGCCGCCCGTTTTTGGGATATAAACAGCGGACATATCCGCATCGGCGGCGTCGATGTCAGGGATATGCCTATCAGCCGTCTTATGGAATCCACCGCCTTTGTATTCCAGGATGTGTATATGTTCCGCGATACGATAGAAAACAATATCCGTATGGGGAATACCAGCGCGACCATGGAAGACGTTAAACAGGCGGCCAGGGCTGCCCAGTCCGAAGGATTTATCCTTGCAATGCAAGAGGGCTATCAAACGGTACTTGGAGAAGGGGCGTCCCGTCTTTCCGGCGGAGAAATGCAGCGTATTGCCATTGCCCGCGCCATTCTGAAAAACGCGCCGATTATCATTCTGGACGAAGCCACCGCATACGCCGACGCGGAAAACGAATCAAAAATACAGGCCGCTTTTTCGGAGCTTATCCGGGGTAAAACCGTACTGATCATAGCGCACCGGCTTTCGGCGATACGCCACGCCGATCAAATCCTGGTGATTGACCGCGGCCATATAGTGGAACAGGGCAAGCATGACAAACTGGTCGAAAAAGGCGGCCTGTATAAGCGTATGGTAGAACTGTATAAGCGCAGTCAGGATTGGACTTTTGATACCCCAAAAAAGGAGGGTTTATGAAACGCTGGCTTAATTTAATTTCCGCGGGTAATCCCGCGTCCCTGGTTCCCTGCGCCCTGTGGCAGTGCCTTTCAAGCATTTTTCAGGGACTGCCCTATTGTTTTGCTCTGGCGCTTATCCTGGAATATGTGAACACATTAAAGGCGGGAGCATTTCCGCCGATTAGCGGTTTAGCCGGGCTTTGCGCGGGGATCCTCCTCTCGTCAATACTTTTCTATTTTGTAAACCGCGCCGCCTATAATTCTTCCTACATCACCGCGGGAAATATCACCGACAAGGGACAACTCAATCTGGTTGAGCATTTACGGAAACTGCCGATGGGATTTTTCAGTTCAAGAAACCCCGGCGATCTTTCCGCCTTGCTCACCCAGGATTTTGAAAATATCAATACGCTGATTTCCCGTATGTTCACTCAATTTGTGTCCGGCGCGGTTTTTCCCCTTGTCAGCCTGGTGGTTTTAAGTTTTATTGACCGGCGGCTTTCCCTGTGCATCGCCGCAGTTATCATTCTGTGCCTTCCCCTGATGATCATTTCCCGCGCCGTTATCCGGTACATCGGCGTAAAGCACCACAATGCCAAGAACGAGGCAAGCTCCCGGATGTTGGAGTACATTGCGGGCATCAAGCCCATAAAGGCTTTCAGTCTGGGTGGAGAGAAATTTAAAACCTTTCAGCAGGCCGCCTTTTACCTAAAAAAAATAAGCATACAACAGGAAGCCCTTACAGGACCAAGCGTCGGTTTAGCCGGGGCTGCCTTGCAGGGCGTATTGCCCGCGGTCATGGCGGCGGGGGTATACATCATTTCGCATCCCGGTTTTTTCGCCCCCCTGAGGCCGGAAAGCTTCATCATCTTTTTGGTGGTGTGCATAAGGATCTGCGATCCACTGATGATGGCCCTTGTTTTTATGATAGAAATGCTCTATATGACCGTTTCGGCAAAACGTGTGGAAACGGTCATGAAGGAATCTCCGTTGAGCGAGCCGGAAACAGGGAAAATAAACAATGGATGCGCGATACGCTTTAACCGGGTAAATTTTTCTTATGGTGAAACCCAGGTACTGTTTGACCTGTCCTGCGAAATGCGGGAGGGGGAGATCACCGCCCTGGTCGGCGCCTCCGGTTCGGGAAAGTCCACCATAACCCGCCTTATCGCCCGTTTCTGGGATGTCCGGAGCGGTGAAATATCTCTGGGCGGCGTACCCGTCAAAGAAATGACCAACGAGCGGCTCATGTCGCAAATTTCCGTGGTCTTTCAGGATGTGTACCTTTTTAACAACACCGTTGCCGCCAATATCGCTATCGCAAAACCCGGCGCCGCAAGAGAAGAAATAGAAGAAGCGGCAAAAGCCGCCCAATGCCATGATTTTATCATGGCATTGCCCCACGGGTATGAAACACCTGTCGGCGAAGGCGGCAATACCCTTTCCGGCGGTGAAAAACAGCGTATTTCTATTGCCCGCGCCATTCTAAAAGACGCGCCGGTCATTCTTTTGGACGAAGCCACCTCAAGCCTTGACCCGGAGAACGAAGTGTTCATTCAGGAAGCCTTTTCCCGTCTGGTAAAACAAAAAACCCTGGTTGTTATTGCCCACCGGCTGCAATCAATCATGAACGCCGGCAAGATCATCGTCCTTGATAAAGGCCGTATTGCGGAACAGGGAACGCACGGGGAACTCCTGGCACAAAGCGGCATCTATGCCCGGATGTGGCATGAACAGCAGCAGGCCAGGGGATGGAAATTTCAAATTAACAATTAACAATTAGCAATTAACAATGAAGGAAAAAGGAAGAGGTAAAAAATAAAAAGTGAGGAGTGAGCAATTAAGAGGGAAAAAGTAAGAAGGAATTTACATGCGCTCCGCGCCGGCATACCGAAAGCAATCTTTACTCCGTGCCTCAGGGTCCGGCAACGGCGTTTGGCATACGCGGCTGTCAGGCGATCTTTGCTTTGATGTTTGTTTTTTGGGCGCATTTTGCTGCGCAAAACCGGGCTTTCCGCTCCAATTTGCTTAGCTGCGCTTCGCAAATTCCGCTTCAATCCCTTGCGTTTGGCTCACAGTTGCCTATTCCCCGCCAGTGCGTCCGCCCTCATTGTTTCCCTTTTCCTTGTTCCCTTTTCCTTTTTCCCTTTTCCTTTTTACCATTTTTTTTCTAAAAGTAAAACTGCTGGCGGGGGAGGGGGGGGGGGGGGCTCATTCGCGTGTGTAAAAAGCCCCGCGGATTACGGATTTTTGCTGATAAGGCCGGGCGGCCGCGCCGCTTTTAGCAGACACAGGCGTAAAGTTTGTTGGGCCCCTGCCTAACCTTGTATTTGGGATTCGCTTCTAAAATCAGTTTTTCAAGAACTTCGGGGTCGTCTGGCAGATGATAGGTGCAGATCGCTAATTTTGGGGCAAATTCTTTTAATACACGTTTTGCGCCTGTCAGCATGTTACGTTCCGCTCCCTCAATATCGGCCTTGATAAAATCTATTCTTTTTAGGTTTTCCTCTTCCGCGAATTTGTCGAGCGTTGTTACCGGGATTTTCTCCGAGTTCGCAAAACTTTTAATATCGTCAAATTGAGAAACGATAGTGTCTCCCCCGTCTCCCGAACCGAAATCCGAAAAAAGTTCTATATCTCCGTCAAAATCGCTCAGGCCCTTTTGGACGGGAATAATTTTATTGCCGTTCAACGCGGAAGTTTTTATCAGTATGTTATAAATGGCGGACGAAGGCTCGAAGGCGTAGGTAACGGCGCCTTTCGCCGCGGCATAAGCGCCGAAATCGCCTATATAAGCCCCCGCGTCAATCACCGTATCACCGGCCTTTACGCTTACGTCAAAATCGCCGTCAACATATCCGTTAGGACCATCGACCATAGTTCTTTCCAGTCTTTCTACAAACTTCTTTTGATAGTTGTCTTTATAAAAGACATGAAACAAAAATGTGTCGGCAAACATTAAACCAATACCATTCAATATTGCGGCATCACACGTTATATCCGGTAAAAACGCGCCGTTAATATCTAAACGCCCGTCTTTGAACCATAGTTTTATGAAATCAGGCGATTGCAGTCCGATCTTGTCCGTTTTAAGAAAACGTAAAACTTCTTGAGCTTTGTCAAAGTCTATCGTGTTGTTTTCTATGTCGCCCGCGACCATTTTTGTCAGCGCTTTCAGCCTCGCTCTATGGTCATTATCCGTTGAAATCTTTGCAATACGTTTGCGTAAACGGGCAGGTACTATCATACGCCAAATTGTCCGTAAAAGCCCTGTTGAATATCCCCAGTATTGCAGCCTGTGAAGTAAAGTCTTCCCTTTCATTTTATAACCTCCAAGTTATACCGCTAATAGTTTATATCTTTATAACTGTTTTAGCGGTTATTGTCAAGTTATAGCTGGTGGAATAATCGCTGTAAGCGATTATTATCATAAAATAATAGAACTTTGTAGCAATGATGAAACACAGGTTTAATTGAAGGTATGACTGAAAGCGAACTTCGCTCTGTTTTAGGGGCAAATTTGAAGCGTTATCGTTGCTTAAAGGGATTATCTCAGGCAAAACTAGCGGAAATGGTGGATATTTCACCGAATTTTATCAGCGATGTAGAGACGGGAAAGCGCTGGATTTCTTCGGACACGATGGTAAATCTTGCGGCGGCGCTGAATATTGAGGTTTTTGAGTTTTTTAAGCTGGAAAAGCCGCCGCCGGACGATGTAGCCGAATCCATCACACGTTTTGCAAACGAGGCCGCCGCGACGATAAACAGCCTTGTGAACCAGTCACTTGAGAATCTGCGTAAAAAGTATCTGTCATGAGAGAAGCGCCCGCCCACCAGTGGGTTTTCATGCGCCCACCAGTGGGTTTTCATGCGCTACGCGCTAACATACCGAAAGCCAGCCTTCACTCCGTGCCTTCAGGTACGAAAACGGCGGTTGGCATACGCGCCTGCCAGCAGGTTTACATGCGCTCCGCGCCGGTATCCCGGAAGCAGCCGTTAAGCCGTGCCTTCGATAAGACAACGGCGATTGGCATACGCGCCTGCCAGCGGGTTTACATGCCAGACTGTGTAAAAACTCAAAAAATCGAAATTATACCGCTATATATAGTTGTATAATGCCACATAATAAATCAAATAACGCTATATATGGAAGCGCAATGACTTTTGACACAGCCTGATGCG
>JAISCO010000018.1 GCA_031265535.1 Spirochaetaceae bacterium
TAGCCGTAAACTCTGTTAGCCGTAAACTCTGTTAGCCGTAAACTCTGTTAGCCGTAAACTCTGTTAGCCGTAAACTCTGTTAGCCGTAAACTCTGTTAGCCGTAAACTCTGTTAGCCGCAAACTCTGTTAGCCGCAAACTCTGTTTGCGCACTTGCTTGAATTTTGGAACCGGCTCAATATAAAATGATTTCGACAGCATTATAGGTTGTCGTACAGTCTGTTAAAGATCAAGAAAATCTTTAAGCTTTCTGGCACGCCCTGGATGCCGCAGCCTGCGAAGCGCCTTTGCCTCTATCTGCCGAATACGCTCACGGGTAACGTTAAAGTAAAGCCCGACTTCCTCTAGTGTCAATGAATAACCGTCGTCCAAACCAAAACGCATCTTAAGAACTTCCTGCTCACGTTTCGGCAGCGTTGATAATACGCCGAACAGACGCTCCTGAAGCAGCGTAAACGCGGTTTTGCTGGCCGGATTTTCAACATCTTTATCTTCAATAAAATCTCCTAAAAGCGAATCTTCTTCCTCCCCGATAGGCGTTTCAAGCGATATAGGCTCGCGGGCAACACTTTTAACCGTTTTTACGTGGGCTGCCGTCCATCCAAGTTTCTCGGCTATTTCGTCATCGGAAGGTTCGCGTCCCAGCGTTTGCAGAAGCTGGCGGGCTTCCCTGCCCACTTTGTTTATCTGTTCTATCATGTGTACCGGCACGCGAATCGTACGCGCCTGATCGGAAATTGAACGTGTTATAGCCTGCCGTATCCACCATGTCGCATAGGTTGAAAACTTAAAACCCTTCTGATATTCAAATTTTTCAACGGCTTTGATAAGACCTATGTTTCCTTCCTGCACAAGATCAAAAAAATGAAGCCCCCGGTTCGTATACTTTTTAGCGATTGAAACCACAAGGCGCAGATTCGCCGTTATAAGTTTATCTTTCGCGTCTTTCAGCATCTTGCGCCCATAGTTAATTTCACGCGCCATAAGATTGATGTTATAGCAGCTTTCTTCAAACTCATCTTCTAACTGTTCAAGCCGTTTTTGCGTCTGTTGAATATGCTGTATCTTTTCTTTTATTTCATCGGAAGACAGCCCCAATTCCGCTTCAAAACGCTCGCGCTCTTCTTTTATTGTAAGTCCGCGTCCTAACGCGCGCAGCTCTTTCATTGAGACCACTTGAAGCCGTTTTTCTATGCGCTCTTGTTCTTTACGAAAACGTTTAATTTTTTTCGCGGCTTGTACAAATTTCTCTGAAAAAAAGCTTATTTCATCCGGATGTATCTCGGTAGTTTTTATTGAACCCAGCAGTTCTTTTCTTAGTTTTGTTACATCGGCGTCTTCAAAAATATCCGTTCCGCGTATTCCCCGTGATATTAATTTACGCTTTAGTTCGATATATTTTTTCAAATCGGGTTCTATTAAGCGCAGAATCTCTTTATAAAAATTGTAAAGCCGGCGGCGCTCAGTCATAAATTCAGTTATTTCTTTTTTTGTCTTTTCATGTAAGTCTTTCGCTTCTTTTTTTGAAAAAGCTTTCTGGGCTATGCGATGGTATTCAGTAAGGATCATGCCGGAGCGTTTTATGACATCCTTAATTATATTGCCGCCTTCCTCCATTTTTCTTGAAAGTTCTTTTTCTTGATCACCGTTAAGAAGATGCACCTTTCCAATTTCTTTTAGGTAAAGGCGTACAGGATCGTCAATAACGGCTTCTTTATCGGCGGAAGGCCGTAAATTTTTCTTTTCCGAAGCGTTTTTTATAAACGCTTTAAGCACTTCCTCCTCGTCGCCGCTTTCCTCGCGTTCCAGTTCGATGTTTTTTGCCTCTAACGTAGAAAAAACAAGCTCCATTTTTTCAGCGTTATTTATGATATGTTCAGGAAGGAATTCCTCCATGTCATCGTGCGTTATGCGGTTGTTTTTTATTTTAGCGTATTCTATGAGTTTTTCCAGCGACGGATCCGGCCGGCCTTCGTCTTCAATATTGTCGCCGCCGTCAATGCCGGCGGCGTTTATATCCGAATTTACGCTTTTCAACGCCGAGGATGCCTCATCATCAATATAGACACCCTCTTCTTTGACAGGATCAATTTGTACTTCTTCTACCATTTATTAACCCCTTTTAAGCTTTGTAGTTCAGCGTCAATGAACATTTTTTCGTGGATCAAGTCATCCACAGACAAACCGTCGTTTTTGGCAGCGCGCATCTTCAAGACAATATCGTCCCGCTTGCGAGTCAAACACTCCTCCTTAACCCTTCTTATGCTATCGGCAACTATACATTCAGGCTTTTCAGAGAATTCCCGCGTCGCGGCCTTTTCCGCAACGAATTGCTTAAGCTCTCCGGTCTCCAGCCCATTCAAGATAGCCTCAAAATTCAGATTCCCCGCGCGGCTGCACTCTTCAAGCGCTATATAAAGCTCTTTGGCGTAAGAGTCCGTAAACTCCTCAATCGGAATCGCGGAACGCAGTTTAGCAAACAGCGAAGGGTTTGTGCCGCAATTCACAGCCACTGCGTTTAGCAAATAAATTTCATCATTCATGCGTATGGAGCGCTTTACAGGCGCTTCTGTATTTTTGTGTATAGTAACAGTCCCGCCGCTATGCCAAACTTTATAATCATTCAATATCGGCCGAATCCCTGTTTCAAGAGCTTCCGCTATCTGCCTAAAGTAAGACTCCCGCTCAACTTCAGAATCAATAAGGTCTAAAAATGGGAACAAAGAGGCTACAGCTCTTGCTTTCCCCATGGAATCTGAGTTGCCTGATGAACGCCTGCTTTCGGCTAACAAGTACTCAAAGTCAATTATACCATGCTTTACAAATTGTTGCAAGTACCCCGCCCCTTTTTCTTTCAAAATGTCCGCCGGATCTTTGAATTCAGCAACGCTTTCAGGCGCGCCTTCGGGCCTTATCACAAAGGCGGGTATGGACGCGCTCCGGCAGGTAAGAATCCCCTTTGCCGCCGCCGTCTGTCCTGCCGTGTCGTTGTCAAACAGCAGCTTTATCCTGTCCGCCCAGCGCCCTAAAAGTTTGGCCTGTTCAACAGTGAACGCGGTACCCAGCGGGGCTACGGAATTGCAAACACCCGCCTGGTGCAGCGCGATTACGTCCATGTAGCCTTCCGCGATTATCACTTCCTTTGAGCTTTTTATCTCATTTATTGCTAAATCTATCGCAAACAATGTTTCCCTCTTTTTATAAATTAACGATTCCGCCGAATTAATGTATTTGGGACCATCGCTGTTCAAGATTCTGCCGCCGAACGCCACTATTTGCCCCTGTCTGCCGGCTATCGGGAATATTAGACGGTCTGAAAAGAAGGCTCTGCGGGGATTCGCTTTTGTAAAAAGACCGCTTTCGTCTAAAAAAGGCTCGGAGTAACCTTTGTTAATCAAAAATTGACGCAGCCAGAACGGATCGGCGGGCGCGTAACCTAATCTAAAACGCTGTATAAACTCGTCTGTAATACCGCGTCCCCTGACATAACGCAAGGCCGCCTTGGCTTCCGGCGTTTCCATTAAAATATAACTGAAACTCCCGGCGACACGGTGGTACAGGGTGCTAAGGTCGTCCTTTTTTTTGTCAAGCTCGCCGGTATTAACAATGCCGCCTGTGTTTTCCCGCATCACCGGTACGCCGAAACGTTTTGCTAAAATTTCCACCGCTTCGGGAAAGCTAAGTTTGTCCATTTCCATTACAAAGTTGACGATGCCGCCCCCTTCGTGGCAGCCAAAGCAGTAGTATGTTTTGCGCTCAGGGTCGACTGTAAACGAGGGTGTTTTTTCGCTGTGAAACGGGCAGCGCCCCCACCAGCGGCCGCTTTTTTTTTCGAGTTTGACATAATCGCCTACGACGGCGACAGCGTCAAGGCGGTTGTTGAGTTCGTTTATCGTTTCCGCGGATATGCGCCCCATCCTAACGGTTTCCTTTTACTAAAAGTTCGCCCGCCGAAATATGTTCATCGAAGTTTTTTGAAAAATAATGACGCCCCGAGTCTGGATCCACAACGCGGAAAAATAGAAAATCATTGTTTCCGGGAGCAAAGGCGGCTTTTAGAGCCGCCGCGCCGGGCGCGGCTATGGGTCCAGGCGGCAAACCGGCATGTATATATGTATTGTACGGGTTTTGAATCTGAATATCACGGTTAAAAAGCCGGTACGGGTGTGGTTTTTGTTGAATTTCAGTTATTATGTACTCGACAGTCGCGCAGGATTCAAGCCGCATCCCGCGTTCCAGCCGGTTTTGAAACACGCCGGCAATCGTGAAGGTCTCGTCCTCCACTCGATACTCCCGCTCGATAATCGAAGCGAGCGTTATTTTTTTATACAATTCGGCGGGCGTAAACGCATTTGCGTCTATGCCCAACTCGTCCAGACGGCTGAAAAATGTGTCCGCCATTTTGCGTACCACAAGTTCCGCCGGATACCGTGCCTGAAACAGGTAGGTATCGGGGTAGAGGCAGCCTTCCATTGTTTTACCCGGTATATGGTATTCATCAAGCAGGTCTCTGTCTTCCGCCGCTTGCAAAAAATCCGCGGCTGAGCAGATTCCCGCTTCTTCCAGGATTCCGGCGGTTTTTCGCAGTGTCGCGCCTTCCGGCACGGTAACGCGGAATAACTGCTGCCTGCCGCTCCGCAAAATCTTATGAAGCTCAAGCTGTGTCACCGGAACTTCGATCTGATAAACGCCTGTTTTGATGTATTCACGCTCGATTCGTGAAAGCATACTCCAAAATAAGGCGCTTTTTATCACGCCGGCCTCGAACAGTCTCCTGCCTGCCGCAACGGAGCTTTCTCCCGCATATATTTCGATTACCGCGCTGTTGTTGTCCGTTATGCTGATACCTTCCACATTGTCCGGCACGCGTGAAGGCGCGGCGTTAAGATTTATAATCAGCCCCGCCGCCAGCGCCGCCAGCAAAAAAACGCCCCCAAAAACCGAGGCCGCAACCGTAAATACATCACGCCGCTTCATGCTATTACAGTATACGCAAAAAATCTTAATAAAAACCCCACCCACCAGTGGGTTTCACATACGCTCCGCGTTAGCGTCTTGCCGCCGCTCGTTGGCGGCGGAGATGCGTTCACTTTGACAGCGGCGCGTTCAAAGTTTTGCTTTTAATCCGATAATTCGTGTTAATTCGCGTAATTTGTGGCTAATCTTCCTGAATTCAGGAGGGGGGCGCTGTTTCCCCGCATCATCGCAAACCGTTACCTCATAGTCGCGCCCCCGCCCAAAACGGCACGCGAACTAGTGAGCGTGTACTTGGGTAAGGCAGCATGGCGTAGGCCTCGAAAAATTACTGTTGCCTAAATATTTAAAGGCCCCTGTCTACAGCCCGCCACGGCGGTCTTCCGCCACCCCCAGCCCGCCAGCGGGTTTCAATGCCTAATCCAGCAATTCCGATTTCAAAACGAAAATAAGCGCCAACTTTTACCTGTTCCTTCTCCCTTTTACTTTTTCCCTCTTCCTTTTTATTTGATCCCCCCCCCCCCCCACCTCTTCTTTCTCTTTCCTTCTTCGACTTTTTTGACTTATTCGACTTGGCGGTAAAATTCTTTTTTTTGTCTAATCAGGCTGCTAGGCAAAAACTTCTTTTGCGAACGGGACGGATTCCATCGCGCCTTTGCGGGAAACGGTGATTGCGGACGCCCTTGAAGCTATCTTCAGGGCTTCGCGTATATCAAAACCTTTGGCGCGGGATGCAAGGAAGTATCCGGTAAACGTATCGCCGGCGCCTATCGTGTCTACGACAGGCGCGTCAACTATGGCGGCATATTCCCGCTCGCCGCCCCGTCCATAGTAAGCGCCGCTCTTACCCACCGTGAGTATTATTTCAGCCTTTGGGAAACGTTTGGTGAGCGCGTCCAGCGTGTCCGGAAACGAAGCGCTTTTCGGCAGTCCGGCCAAATACGCCCCTTCAAGTTCATTTACAAAAAAACAATCCACAGATTCCAAGGGTAAGGTCTCGATTTTTTCGTTGTAAGGCGAGGGGTTAAAATGAACCCTTAAGTCCCGCTTCTTTGCCGCCGTGATGATTTCCTTTGTGTGGGCTATTTCATTCTGCATAACAAGATAATCGCCCGCGTCAAACGAATCAATAACGTTTTCAACCTCGGAAAGACTTATGCCGCCGTTGCCGCCGGCATAAAGCACTATGGAATTTTGCCCGTTTTTATCAACCTGTATCAGCGCGTTGCCCGTGTTACCGTCGTATAC
>JAISCO010000118.1 GCA_031265535.1 Spirochaetaceae bacterium
ACGCCGCGCAAGGTCTGAAATCCGTCCCCCGCCGCGACTCCTTTTGCCAAAGCCTTGATCGCCTGCCCCTGATCGCCCGCCGGCTCAAAAGGCGATACTACTTCAAAACGCCGCATACCACCAGTCTATCAAAAAAAAGCTATTGTCTCAACCATTTGCCATGGAGGCACATGCGCTCCGCGCCGACTACCCCAAGCGGACTTTACTCCGCGCCTTAGGGTTCGCGAATAGCGGTTAGCATACGCGCCCGCCGGCGGGTTTTCATACGCTCCGCATTAGCGTCTTGCCGCCAGCGCCCAGAAACTTGTTTGCGCCGCTGGGGGCGGAGCAACGTTCACTTCGATAGCGGCCTTCAGGGTTTTACTCCGATAATTTGTGTCGCCATTTATGGCGCAATCTGTGTAATCTGTGGCTAATTTTTCAATTCAGGAGGGGGGCGCTATTTCCCTACATTATCGCAAACTGTTGCATCATAGCCGCGCCCCCCTGTCGCCAGCCCGCGCAAGCGCGGTCTTCTGCCACCCCCGCGCCAGCGCCCAGAAACTTGTTTGCGCCGCTGGCGGCGGATATGCGTTCACTTCGATAGCGGCCTTCAGGGTTTTGCTCCGATAATTTGTGTCGCCATTTATGGCGCAATCTGTGTAATTTGTGGCTAATTTTTCAATTCAGGAGGGGGGCGCTGTTTCCCCGCATCATCGCAAACCGCTGTCTCATAGTCACGCCCCCCTGTCTACAGCCCGCCTACGGCGGTCTTCCGCCACCCCCGCCCAGAAACTTGTTTGCGCCGCTGGCGGCGGAGAAGCGTTCACTTTGATAGCGGTTGTGGGAAAAAGGAAATATCCACCATTCATTGTTCCTTTCCTGTCACTCCTCACTCCTCATTCCTAACTGCTCATTGATAATTGTTAATTGCTCATTCCTTCTTCCCTCTTACTTTTTCCTTCTTCCTTCATTTTACTTAACATAGGGTGGGTGGAACGGGCTAACGTTCTTCGCGGGCTATGGCTTCTTTGAAACCGGCATTGCCAAGTTTTACGGCTATTGAATTAACTTCATCAGAACGAACATTACTAATTACAACACGGTATAACTCGCCAAAAGGTTCCCACTGCGGATTAAGCCCCGCCGCGGACAGACGATCAAAAACTTCTACCGCGTTTTTAGCTACCCTGAACGAACCAATTTGAAGCCGGTAATACCTGCCGCTAACAAAAGGACCGCCGCTAATTTCGGCGGCTGCGTAGCTCGGATAAGCACGCGGCGGCTGTGTCTGGGCTGTATTGGACATAGGAGAAAGCGCGGACACCTGTGCCGAACTCGGCATAGTAGGCGCCGGACTTGGGGCCGCCGCGGGAGGACGCGCTATAGTCGGAACAGGTTGAAAAGACGCGACCGGCGCCGTAACAGGCTGTGTACGATTCTGAGGGGCGGAACGTGCGCTCTCCGCCTGCGGAGACGCGGGATTTCGCGTAAGAGCCGGCTGCTGCGGCGTATACGACGGAACAACCGGAGGAGTCCTGGCAGTTGACGAACGCGGTTGTGCCGCCACGCCGCTGCTCGTGGAACGCGCCGCCGGAGCAGAAACGGGCTGCGGAGCGCCCGGAGCGGACCCCGCCGTTACGGCCGGCTGGCTAGTCTGAGGGGGCTGATTGGTCTGAGCGGGCTGTCCCGCCGGAACAGTTTGAGCAGTTAAGCCCGGCTGGACAACTTGAGCAGGCTGGTTAGCTTGCGGGGACTGGTTAGTCTGAGCGGGCTGTTCCACCGGAAAAGACTGCGCTGTTGCGGCGGGCTGGCTAACTTGAGCAGCTTGATTAGCCGGAGCGGGTTGCTCCGCCGGAAAAGACTGCGCTGTTACGGCGGGCTGGCTAACTTGAGCAGACTCCGCGTCCGCCATATTCATGGCGGACGCATTCCGGGGCGCTAATTCCACAATAACCTGAGCCGTACCGGTTTCAAGCATATTCAACTTTTCCGCCGCGGCTCTCGAAACATCTACGATTCGTGTCTTAACAAAGGGGCCGCGATCATTAACTCGTACCAAAACCTGCTCGCCATTTAGCGCGTTGGTAATTATGAGTAAAGTTCCAAAAGGCAAATCAGGATGAGCTGCCGTAAACTGATTCGGGTCAAAAAATTCACCCGAAGCCGTAGGCCTTCCCTCATACTCCGCCCCGTACCAGGAAGCTATACCTTCTTGACGGTATGAAGAGTTGGCAGGGGTCTGATTTTGCGCAACGCAAAGACCCGCTGTAAAAAGACAGCATATAACAAATACGATTCTATTTTTCATATCAAAAACCCCCTTACGGAAGATACGTCAAAAAAGTCGTTCAGAAACCTCAGTTTCCGCGCAATTTTCGCTTAAACCCCACAAAAAATTACATAATCAGCTGTACGCGGTTCCTACCGGCACTACCGCATTTGTTTAGAAGGAGCTTTCTGTCCAGATAAATTCCAGTGACCGGCCTTCAGTACGTATGTACCCGCTTTATAATCGTTCATGCGGTAATAATCAGCAAACTGATAACGAAAACTATCGCTTTGTACTTTAACATTTTCACCGATAGTTATATACCCCAGGTCATTTCCCATAAAAGCCTGACTGCCTATGCTCTGTACAGAATTTGGAATCACAACCGAACTTAAATTATTCGAGGCAAAGGCCCCCTCTCCTATGAACATTGTTCCCTCTGGAATGACAACACTGTCTAGTCCTTTATTCCTGTATGCAAATTTTTCTATGACCATCCCCGCTTTGGTAGATAGCACACCGTCATTGGCAGTCTGCAACGGTGAACTTGACGCGGGCTTATTTCCCGCCAACGCCGAATTTTTTGAAACAACTGTGCTATTCAAAACCGGTATAGCGGAAATTCCGGTATAATCACCCGGTACCTCGATATAAATCCGCGAATAAGAAGCATTATCTGAAGACTGCGGCATAAAAGAATTAGCAGTGTTACTTGCGGCAATATTTTTTGTAATTGGAGATGCGGGCGTACCCGGGCCGGAAACCGGCTTGAACATTCCATCATAACCTGTAAGCGGATTATAGAAATTCCCATGCAATTTACTCGCTTTATTGAGTAATTCCGCGCTTAGATGCTGTTTATCCGCCGCGATATAGTATATATTTGATTTTGCCGGAGTTTTATAACTTCCTGTATTTTCGGTTAAGCCGGCATTCGTTACTTTTTTTAGCATATTACTGTCAAAAGCCGAATCCGCTATGATTCGAACAGATGCGGGTATAACAACTATGCTTAACTGGTTACCGAAAAAAGCCTGCTCGCCGATAACCTCAAGTCCCTGCGGAAGTGCAATATCAGTAAGCCTCTTCAACTTGAAGGCCATATCGCCGATCTTGCGAACCGGCACGCCGTCAATGTTTGCGGGAATGGTAACAGCCTTCTCGTTTCCGGTGTAACCGGTAATCACAAGCCATTTCTGTCCGCCGCGAAGCTCGGCGCGGGTAACAAAAACATTGCTATTTTGCGCGGCCAACAAAATGGCAAATCCGGTAACAACTACAAAAAACAACAGCCATTTTTTTAACATAAAACCCACCTGCTCAAATTATTATAAAAGTTATTTCAGAACTTCAGTTTTGAAATTGGCTTGTACAGATTTCAATGAAGATCCTCGCCGCATAGGCGCAAATTTGCGGCAAACAAGTTTACGCGCAAACAAGTTTGCGGCAGGGTATTAACCACACTGCGAATAAATCGCTAAGCGGCGGAAATACACGGCGCAGTACACTTTGTTCCCACGAACTAAAATCTTTTTCAAGCCATATTTCAGCGGAAATTATTCAGAAACCAAAGTTTTCATGCAACTGTCCAATTTCAAAACCCGGTTAGCGCGAGAGCTTCGTTTTCAATGAAATCGGCTGTTGAAGTTTTGAAAAAGTCTCCACCTATTGTTTATTATCGGAGTCTAATATCAAAAAATTAAACTATTAAACCGTCGCGCTACAGATTACAGATACAATAAGTTGCCTTTAGATGTTCATACTCAATCGCTCAAAGCCTGATCAAGGTCGGCGATAAGGTCGTCCGCATCCTCAATACCGGCGGAAAGGCGCAGTAACTTATCGTTTACTCCGGCGGTAAGGCGCATAGATTCCGGTATCGCGCTGTGAGTTTGAACAACCGGATAGGTAATAAGTGAATCTGTGCCGCCTAAACTTTCAGCAAACAATATAAGCGAAACTTTTTTTAGTATCAGCGGAATACGGGAAGCGTCTTTTATGTAGAAAGAAATCATGCCGCCGGCTCCACGGGATTGCGCGCATGACAGCGTGTACTGCGGATGATCGGTAAAGCCTATCCAAAAAACTTTTTCAACGGCGGGGTGTTTCCGCAGCCAGGCGGCAATCGCCGCGGCGTTGCGCGTCGCTTTATCCATCCTAAGAGCAAGGGTTTTTAAGCCGCGCAGTGTAAGCCACGCGTCAAAGGGAGCAAGCGCGGCGCCTTCACTCATCTGGGCTTCACGCAAAAGGGTTTCCGCAGCTTCGTTAGAATGAACGATAAAGCCTGAAAGTGTATCATGATGCCCCGCAAGATACTTTGTTCCGCTGTGAATCACAAAATCAGCGCCAAAATCAAGCGGATTCTGAAACCACGGTGTTAAAAATGTATTATCAACAATAAGAAATCCGCCTTTTGTATGGATAAAATCAGCGCAGCGGCGAATATCGCTTATTTTCATCATGGGATTCGAAGGTGTTTCTATAAAAATAGCCTTTGTTTTAGCGTTATAATTCTTTTCTATTTGTTCAAAATCGCTTGTATCAACCCATGAAAACAAAAAACCATACTTTGAGTAGTATTCATTGAACAAACGGTAGGTGCCGCCATACAAATCGGCTGAAACTATTATGTGGTCGCCCGGTTTGAACAACTTTATCAACGATGATATGGCTCCCATGCCGCTGGAAAACGCAAGCCCGTACTTTCCGTGTTCCGCCAGCGCAAGGGATTTTTCCAGCGAAGACCGCGTGGGATTCAACGCGCGTGAATAGTCATAGCCTGTCGACTCGCCTAACGCCGGATGTCTAAATGTCGCGCTCTGATAAATTGGAACGCTTACCGCGCCGGTAACAGGATCAAAATAGCTGTCGCCGCGCACAAGTATCGTTTCGGCTTTCATATCCTATCCTTCAAGTTGTCGCCGCGCAATTCAGTGCCGAATCGAAATCCGCAATTAGGTCGCCCGCGTCTTCCAAACCCGCCGAGATCCGTATCAGAGACTTGGAAATGCCAAGTCGCTCCCGTTCTACAGGCGGTATGGACGCATGACTCATCTTAACAGGATATGAAGCTATGGTTTCAACACCGCCTAAACTTACCGCGGGAACAGCAAGCCGTGTCTTCCCCAAAAAAGACAGCGCTTGATCGACCGTTTTTGTCTTAAACGAAAGTACCGCGCCGGGTCCTGCCGCCTGCGCCTCGTGTATTTCCCTTTGCGCCCTCTCCGCCATGCCCGGATAGTAGACCGCCTCGACATTGGGATGCCGGGAAAGAAAATCAGCGATCAGCGACGCCGTCTTCTGCTGGGCCTCGATACGAACTTGTAATGTTTTAATTCCCCGCAAAACAAGAAAACAGTCCCATGGCCCTAATACCGCGCCAAAACCATTTAGAACCGCGTAAACTCGTTTGCCAAGCTCAGGCGTCTTTGTTACCGCTATTCCGGCAATAACATCGCTATGACCGCCCAAAAATTTTGTCGCGGAATGTACAACAATATCAGCGCCTAGTTCCAGCGGGCGCTGCAAAAACGGGGTCATAAATGTATTATCTACGATAGTGATTAGTCCCGCCTCTTGAGCCGCCGCGCACGAAGCGCGCAAATCTGTAATCTTCAATAATGGATTGGATGGCGTCTCCATGAACAGTGCCTTTGTGGCCGGACGGATCGCGGCGCGTATCGTGTCCGGATTTACTACGCTAAGCGCGGTATGCTCCAAGCCCCAGCGTTTAAAATAGGTATTGAGGACGCGGTAAGAGCCACCGTAAATATCCTCCGCGCTTATAATGTGGTCGCCGGCGGCAAATATGCCCAGTGTCGAGGCTATAGCCGCAATGCCGCTGGAAAATGCGTAAGCGGACGAACCGCCTTCCAGCAATGCCGCGGCATCCTCTAACGCCTTTCGTGTAGGATTGCCGGAACGGGAATATTCGTAATCCAAGCGTCCGGCGGCAGGCGGCGGCCCCCCGCTCAAATCAAATTCCGGACCGCGGTCAAATGTGGATGTCTGATAAACAGGCGTCCCCAAAGCCCCGGTAGCAGGGTCCGTGTCATGGCCATTGTGTATAAGCAGAGTCCCTAACTTCATCGTATTTCGAGTTTATACCCCCCCTCCATATTTTGTCCACCCGCCAGCGGGTTTTACATGCGCTCCGCGCCGGCATACCCAAAGCATCCTTTACTCCGTGCCGTCGGGTCCGATAAAAGCGGTTGGCATACGCGGCTGACAGCGCCCGCCAGCGGCCCGCCAGCGGGTTTATATGCGCTCCGCGCCGGCATACCCAAAGCATCCTTTACGCCGTGCCTTCGGGTCTGATAAAAGCGGTTGGCATACGCGGCTGACAGCCCGTGTCCTCACTCCTAATTGTTCATTGTTAATTTGTGAGTGGGCGATTGGCATACGCGCCCGCCGGCGGGTTTCCATGCGCTACGCGCTAGCCCACCGGCTGTGCCGCCTGCCGGCGGGATTATTGTTTTGGCTGACTATGCAATAATTTAGTAAGCAGTTTATCAAAGCTGTCAGAAAACAACTTGAGCTCTTTTTTGCCATAATTCGCGGTGCGTATGATACTCATGCCGTTCGTTGCTAAACCTACCTGAAAATCACGGATTGACAAGTGCGCGCGGATGTTATCCGGTGTAAAAATCCGTCCGCGATCATCAATTACATCAACGCCTTTTTCTGTTAAACGGCTCGCGAGCGGCACATCGCGGGTAATCACAAGATCGCCTGTCATGGCAAGCTCTACAATGCGGTCATCAGCCGCGCCGATCTGTTCAGAACAGAGCGACATCACGGCAAAACCGCCTTCAATACCCGGAATCGGATGGTTTGCGGCAAAAATCGCCTGTACACGCCGCTTTTCCGCCGCTTTCAGTATGACTCGCCGCGCCTCGGCGGGGCAGGAATCGGCGTCAACCAGAATTTTCATGTGGTAAACCGGCGGCTAGAGCAAGGCTTTGAACGCGTCAAAATCCGGCGGTATCTCTACAGACCGCGCGCTTCGCTTCATCGCCTCCACCAGACACGGCGGCGGCTTTACGGCGCCTGTAAGCGGCTCGACTACATGGGCAAATTTCGCCGGATGCGCCGTTGCCAGCACGGTATATGTGCCGGCATCCAAAAGTCCTTTTTCGCGGAGACGGGTAATTGCCTGCCAGCCGACGGCGCTGTGCGGGTCCAGTACATAAGCGGTATTCCGGTAAACTTCGGCTATGGCATCCCTTGTCTCACTGTCGCTTATCGAAGCGCCGCGAATCATTCGGCGAAGCTCGTCAGCACTCCAATGAGAGCTTAGCCGCTCGAAGTTGCTGGGCGCGCCCACGTCCATAGCGTTTGAAATGGTCGCTGTCGACTCACGCGGTGTGTAAGTTTCTCCCGCAAGGTACTCCGGAAAAGTTTTGTTACTGTTCGCCGCCGCGACAAACATATCAATGGGCGCTCCCATCTTTGCGGCGTACATTCCCGCCGTAAGATTGCCCAAATTGCCGGACGGGACACAGAACACGAATGGTTTAGCGGCGTTTCGGGCTGTCAACGCGCCTGTTGCCGCCGCATAGTACACAGACTGCGGGATGAGGCGGGCTATGTTGATAGAATTTGCCGATGACAGCGCAAGCCGTTTATTGAGTCCCGCATCACTCAAAGCGGATTTTACAAGCCGCTGGCAATCGTCAAAGCTGCCTTCAACGGCTATCGCGTCTATATTGCCGCCCAAACCGGCAATTTGTCGTTCTTGCAATGATGTAACCCGCCCTTTGGGGTATAGTATAGTTACATTTATTCCTTCAACTTGATAAAAACCGCTTGCAACAGCGCCGCCTGTATCGCCGGAAGTCGCAACCAGTATTTTGAGCGGTCGGTTTTCGTTACGCCGGAGGTACGCAAATACACGCGCCATAAAACGGGCGCCAAAATCTTTGAACGCCGCCGTGGGCCCGTGAAAAAGCTCCAGCATGAAGCGTCCGCCTACCTGCTTTAGCGGGGCGTCGAATGTAAAGGCTCCGTGAATAATATCCCCAAGCGCAGAGGCGGGGATCTCGTCCGCAACAAAAGGCCGTATCGTCTCGTACGCGATTTCATGAAAGCTCATGCCGCCAAGCGAGGCGGCGGCGCTTGGACTAAAACGCGGAATTTCTTCCGGAACGAAAAGTCCGCCGTCAGGCGCAAGCCCGCGGACAACAGCCGACGCAAAACTGTACGGCTCGTTACGGTTTCTGGTACTATAATATCGCATTTCTATATCATAACGCAAATACCGCAAACCCGCCACCCGCCACCCGCCAGCGGGTTTGCACGCGCTCCGCGCCCGCCAGCGGGTTTACATGCGCTCCGCGCCGGTGTCCCGCAAGCAGGTTTTACGTCGTGCCTTAGGGTCTGAAAAAGGCGCTTGCATACGCGGCTGGCAGCAGTGTTTGCTTTGGTTTTTGGGTGCCCCCCCCCCCCCCAATGAATAGAAAAATGAGCCGCAAATTATCGGAGTAAAGGCAAAAACCCAAAAGACTGCTGTCGAAGTGAACGCCGTGTCCCGCCCAACGAGGCGGGAAGGTACTAACGCGGAGCGTATGAGAAACCCGCTGTCGAACCAAAAATCTCTCCGCCCCCAGCGAGGGGCGGCAAGCTGCTAGCGCGGAGCGCATGTGCCTCCATGGCAAATGGTTGACGGATTGGGTGTATGGGATTATCCTATTAAATTACAGGGTTTAATAATTAAGGAGTTTTTATGACAAAACAGAATAACATTGACTATGCCGCGCTCAAAAAAGGCGGCTTTATGCGGCAGGTTCAGAAAGAATGTTTTTCGATGCGCCTAAAAGTGATTGGAGGGCAGCTTAGCTGCAAACAGCTAGAGAAAATCTGTGAGGCTGCCGCAAAATATGGAAAAGGCTATGTGCATCTTACGTCACGGCAAGGCGTTGAAGTGCCGTTTATCAATATCAAAGATGTGGAGGCGGTAAAACACGAGTTAGCGGAAGCGGGAGTGCCGGTTGGAGTTTGCGGGCCGCGAGTACGCACAATAACCGCTTGCCAGGGCGGCGCGGTCTGTCCTTCGGCGGCCGTCGAGACGACCGGACTTGCGGAAGAATTGGACAAACGTTATTTTGGCAGGGAACTGCCGCACAAATTCAAAATCGGGATAACAGGGTGCGTAAACAACTGCCTTAAAGCCGAAGAAAACGATTTTGGCGTTAAAGGCAGCGCTCTTCCAGAACGGCGCGGGACATCCTGTTCATTTTGCGGGGTTTGTGAAGCCGTCTGCGCGTATAACGCCATAAAAATAACAGAGGATGCGGATGAAAAACATCTTAATTTTGATAAAAACGCCTGCACATACTGCGGAAAGTGTATCAAAAGCTGTCCGGAGGATGTATGGCAAGGTAAAAACGGCTATTTGTTATCTTTTGGAGGAATGTTTGGGAACGAAATAAAGCCGGGAAGCCATATTTTGCCGCTTTTATTCGAAAAAGAACAAGTTTTTAAGGCAGCCGACGCGGTAATTCGTTTCTATGAGCTCAATGGAAAATCTGGAGAACGATTGGGAAAAACAATTGCCCGCATAGGAATTGATTGTTTACAAAAAGAATTGACCGCGGCGCTTGGACTTTGAAAGCTCGCGTTCCGCGTTGTTCACACACCTTTTGTTCGGCTTGACAGACTTGGCAAAACGCGGACGCTTAAAACAACTTTTGGAGCCTCCATGAGACGGTATACGACATTTTTCCGGTTTTGTTGTCATTGTTCAATTTTAGCCCAAAACGCCCTAATTTTCCGCTCACAGACGCGCTGATAGAGCTTGTGATATGAGCCTCTTTTTCGTCTACAATATTATATGAAAGAGCGCCTTTCAACGTTACAAAAAAAATCATGCAGGATATTCCGCCCGAAAATTTCAGCGATTCAAACTCATGATCCGCCGCATAGTTTGGATACGGATAAATTGTATCCCCTAAACTTGCGGCGGTATGCTGGTTAATAGTTATGTTGAAGTCAGGGCGTAGGGGACCCGCGCTGAATAAAGCTCCAAACGAAAAACTGTCCATTATACGCTCCCATGATTGGGCGTCCCGTTCCATCGCCAATGACACACGGTTGATGCGTAACAGGCTGCTTTTATTCACCGGAAAACGGAAATAAACACTTGTTACGCTGCGGTCAAACGGTTTTTGCCAAGCGGCGGCGCGCAGTACCGATGATGTGCGGAACAGCATATTTCGGCGGCCTTCCCATACAAATTGCGCGGCGCTTCTGAAACCCGACCCGGGAATATAGCCGTCGAATCCTGAAAACCGCTCCCCCGCTCCGTCCGCGGCGAATGAAAGGCGCCACGGCCCAGCGCCAAATTTCAAAGCTATGTTCGCGTAAAGATCCATCCCCCATGCAAATATTTCAGAGTGGGCAAAATCTCCGGCAAAACTAAAATATGGATTTGAAAATACCGCGCTAAGCGCGTAAAACTTCATTTTACGCTCCGGAAGGTACGGCTTATCGGAAAACCATGCATCCATTTTGCGCTCTTCAAGCTGCCGCTCTGTGGATAAAACTTCAATTCTAAATGCGGACTTAAACGGCAGCCGTAAGCCTGCTCCGTAGGTAAAAATCGTATTTGCATTTTTATCAATTTCTGTCGATAAGTATGCGTTGAACGGACCTATTACCGGAGTTAATAAATCCATGTACATGACGGCCGTTTCCATATCACCGGCGGAAGTTCTGAGATCCGCGTTCGACACGCTGTGGGATTCAAACCACGGCGCAGCGCGCGACCATATATTACGAGTGCGCTTCAACAGTCCCTGTGTCTCGATTCGACCGTATATCAATCTTGAACCGGTATATTTATGATATAGCCCCGTCCCCAGCGCGCTGATTCCTTTATCGGTGTGATCCCAGGGCGGTACAGGATATTTACTGTTGAGTTGTCCGCGAAGCGATAATCCTAAGGGCGCATACAATCGCATATCCAAGCGATTGCTAAAATCACCGTTTTCTACCCACGAGCCGCTTTCCAGAACATCAAATTCAAAAAGTTTATTCCTGCCGCTCAAATCAGTCTGCTCCGCTCCGGCCATTGAAACAAAATGCGCCGCGGTAAGCATGGCAAGTGTAAAAATAATTTTGCCTAGCATTAACGCTTTCATATTTTAATATGCGTGAAAATAAGAAATGTACTTGAATTAAATTGAAAGTCGGCAGATAAAATATGCGCTTATCACATTTTTGAATCTGTTTTATGCAAAATGTACAAAATTATAGTTGTTGCTAAAAAGATATTGGACTTGTACAACACCCGCCAGCCCGCCAGCGGGTTTACATGCGCTACGCGCTAGCGTCCCGGAAGCTGGGTTTCAACCTCTGCTTTTGAGACGAAAACGGCGCTTAGCATACGCGGCTGGAAGTGGTGTTTGCTTTGTATTTTAATAATTTGGGCGCATTTTTTGCTTCGCAAAAAACCGGGCTTTCCGCTCCAATTCCTCGAAAACGCCTGTGGCGTTCCGCCTACGGCGCTACTGCGGTATTTCCGATAAGCAAATCCACTTTGTAGATTTGCGACCAATCCCGTGCGCGGAAGAGGCTCCGGCTTTGCCGGAGAAGTACGATATTCAAGTAAAAGGTAAAAATTCTCCTAACTGTTCACTGCTCACCTGTTAACTGTTAATTCCTCATTGTTAATTGTTAATTGCTAACTGCTAATTGCTAACTGCTAACTGTTCACTGCTAATTGCTTTTTTTAATTTATGTAGTATAGTGTTAAGGTATGAAATATAACATGAAATTGATTAAACTCCCATTTTTGATGCTGGTTTTGACAGCGTTTTTTGCCTGTGTTAATGAGCTGGATGAAGAAGCGGAAGAAGCAACAACTACTAATAACACCATTGTAGATATAGCTATGCCGTCAACAGATACATACACATACGCTGCGGCTGTGCAAAAGGTAATTTTCCCGGAAAAACCCGGGGGAACAAGAGTTGTAACCCTTGCAAATTTAGAAAACAACAGCATATATCTTGTAAAAGTGAACACAAGCAATGTGTGGGTTTCAGACCAAAACACGGGAAAGGTCTTAAACATGGGCGTCCCGGAAGATGTATCGGCGAAAA
>JAISCO010000257.1 GCA_031265535.1 Spirochaetaceae bacterium
AACGGCTAGGTCATTGCGCTACGCTCCATTCCCACGCCGTTGCTCCGGCACATTTTGTCGGCCCTGGTCTTTGCTGCGCAAAGCCCTTATCCGGGCCGCCAAAACGTCGTAAACAGCCGGAACGTTAGGCGACATTGGGCCTAAATTTTTTTTCAAATCTTCAAAAAAGTATTGACAAATAATGAAAAATGGTTCCATAATATTGTGGAAGAATTATTGGAGGAGGCAAAAATGGCCACGTTTAAATATTGGAAAGATGAAAATTATATTAGGGAATATGAAGATGGGAAAATAGAAGATCTCAATCAAAGTCTGATAAAACATGAAATTAAAAAAAACATACACGGAAAAATAATGGAAAATGGTGAACAAATAAAAAAAACCAGCAAAAATGAAGCAAAAGCCGAATGGTTTTTTAATGCCATGAATGTGATGGATGATCTGCTTGATGAAGAAACAAAAAAGAAAGTCCGTGAAGATTGCGCTTGCTGCCTTGAAGGAAAGCGGCATAAATTATGTAGAACTGTAAATAAAGACTATAAAACGCCGGAAGAAAGAATACAGGCAATAAACGAAAGCCATTATATTTTTGGACATGAAATAAAAATAATTGGGTTAGGTAAATATGAAGTAGCCTTTTTTGATGAAAAAATGCCAGAAAAGAGGTGTTCTTGTCTTAAAGTTGTAATGAATAAAAAAATGTCAAAAACTTATTGTTATTGTTGTGGTAAACATGTAAAACATCATCTTGAAACAGTATTGAATAAAAAATTACAAGTTGAAATTTTAGCTTCCGCATTATCAAGCATGGGAAAAAAGAGTTGTCGTTTTATATTGGAAGAACTAGAATAAAAAAAGGATAATAATAAATATCACTAAAAATGTGGAGTACGGCCCAACATCGCCTAACAGGACTGTTTACGCTTCGCCCCTTTGGGGCTTGGCCTCCGTTCGCCTAGCTCAATCGGCCTGCGGCCTCATTCGCACGGCTCATTCCGGCACATTTGGGCGACACGAAACCCTACGGGTTTCTTTATAGTGCCGCCCAAACGTCGTAAACAGCCGGAACGTTATGTGCAATGGGCCTAAATTTTTAAAAAAATCGTTAAAAATACTTGACATGTCAGTCTGAATATAGTATTATATAAATACTGGAGGGAAATATGGCAATAAATTTGAAAAATGATATAAAATCCATCTCTTATATAAAAACCAATGCGGCTGAAATGATGAAATATGTAAATGAAAGGAAAAATCCCATTGTCATTACCCAAAATGGGGAAGCTCGGGCAGTTTTGGTTGATATAGAAACCTATCAGGAAACTCAGGATGCTTTTGCTTTGATAAACCTCATAAAAATCGCTGAAAAGGATATACAGGATGGAAATGTAGAACCGGCGGATAAAGTATTTGCAAAATTAAGAAAGGAAATATTTGAGAATGGCTGAGGAAATAAAAAGGTATAATGTAAATATAACGGCCACTGCAAAAAAAGATTTACGGGAAATTATATCATATATTTCACGGAATAATCCTCAAAATTTCTTAGAAATACTGGAAAGGATAGAAGCAAGAATAAAAACACCGGATCATTTTCCAAATAGAGGAAGCTATGTACCTGAACTGTTGATAAAAAACATAAAAGAATACCGGCAAATAACGGAATCACCATGGAGAATAATATACAGAGTTGATAAAGATATAGTGACGGTATTATTGATAATAGATTCAAGAAGAAATATACAGGATATATTAACACAAAGACTAATAAAATAAATGTACGGCCCACTGCACATAACAGGCTTGCATATGCTCCGCGCCCATTCGGGCGCTCCGGTCGGCCAGGCAACTGCGCTCCCACGCCTCCCTGTACCCACATTTTTACAAGCTCTGGAAATCTGCGGTTTCCCTTATCGGGCTTGCAAAAACACCATATACAGCCGGAACGTTAGGCACAATGCCTAAAATCATCCAAAATATACAATTTTTTCGGAAAATCACTTGCATTTTGTAAGACAATGTGTTATTATCTTTTTATGGATAATGAATGGTAAATGATATTACTTTGTTTGTAGTTGAAACTGAAATTACATACAATTTAATACGGATAATATCAGCCCGAAAGGCGAACAAGAATGAAAGGGAGAAATATAATGGCGAAAATAGTCTATCATAAGATACCCCAAAAAATATCCCAAAAGGGACTTAAAGAATTGGAAAATCTCAGGCAAATGGACGATGACGATATTGATTATAGTGATGCTCCACCGTTGAATAAAAAACAATTGGATGAGGTGGCACGTATTGTTAGAGAAAGAAGAGAACGGATGCCTTCAATAACATTACGAATTCCATCACAAATTCTTGCTAAATATAAAGAGCTAGGAAAAGGATACACCAGTATTATGGCACATATACTGTGTGAATATATACAAGAACATAGTCAAACATAAAAATTGTAAAATGGGTTGATCAAAAATAGGCACTGCGTCTAACAGGACTGTTTATGCTCCGCTCCCATTCAGGCGCTCTGGCAGTCTGTTGCGCTTGTAGGTTTTGCTGCTCACCTGCGGTGAATCCCCCCCCCCCCCCAGAGAGAAAGAGATTAAAGCAGTTTCCCAAGAAATTGAAGTTATGAAAAAGTCTTCATATCTGAAGCTGTTCCAAGACTTCAGTTTTGGAACCGGCTCATCTTAAAATATTTTTCCAAGTATATGCTTCAATATTACTATACCGGTTATCGCCCAAATTATTATTACAGGTATTCCATAATACCATCTTTTATATTTCCTATCTATTATTATTTTTTCTGCCTCTTCTTTACATTCTTCAAATATATTCTTTGGAATAATTATTATTGATAAATATATTAATAGTGGTAATATTATCAAATCATCAAGATAACCCAGTACGGGGATAAAATCGGGTATTAAATCCAACGGAGATAAGGCATAAATTATCGCGGCTGCGCCTATTATCTTTGCGGGCATTGGAACATCTTTTCGTTTATACGCAATATACAGGATTGATAAATTCCGGGTGATTTGTTTAGATTTTTCCTTTAATTTTGCAAACATTCAGTTACCCTATTTGGCAGGGCCGCCTAATACTTCGCATCAGGCGGCGGCGATCTTCACTTTGTAAATATTATTTTATTCAGCCATATTCCCAATAGTACAAATAGTATGCACAAAACATTATTCAATAATATATTTATGACGGCATGTTTAATATTGCCGCTCATAATATATTGAACTGTTTCCAGTGAATATGTTGAAAATGTTGTATAGCCTCCCAAAAAACCGGTTATTAAAAGTAATTTCCATTTGATGTTTATAGAAAACGTGTCGAAAATGTTTATCAAAAAACCCATTAGTAACGCGCCAACACAATTAACAAAAAGGGTACCATGAGGAAATTTAGACGCTATAGAAGAACTTATGAATTGGCTTGAAAAATAACGTAATACCGCCCCAATTCCACCGCCAATAATAACATATAGAAAATTCATTGGTGTTTTCTCCTGTACTTTCTCGAATAAGTTCCCATCTTAAAAGACTTGGCGGATTTTTAGTCCCGCATAAGCAGCAATGAACCTAGTGTTCACGTTATAGAATGAAGTTTAATGTTATTTTACATCACTAAAACAGAAAATACAACAACCTGCATCGCGGGTTCAGCAGTTTTACTTTTAGCGCATATAGTGATTCTATTTGCAAAAAACCGGGCTTTCCGCTCCACTATCCACTGACCACTTTTAATTGTTAATGAGTGGGGACAAAACAGTGCGGTGCACTGTTTTGCCTGACGCAAACTTGTTTGCGCATTTGCCGCCTGCTTTACCCCAAAGGTAAGGACAAGACCGGAATGTTCGCCAACTTTCGTTGGCGCGCGCAGCGGAATGAGGACTATGTAGCGCGGACTGTAAGCGGCATGTAACAGTAAGTTTTTTGTGCCTACGCCATGCTGCATTACCATGCACACGCTCACTAAGAGAGCGTGCCGTTTTTTGGGCGGGGGGAGCAGCGACAAAAAATTTATCATCGACCTCAAAATTTTAACGGTTTATGATAAATGCGCTTCCCCTTTTTATTTGAAACCGACTCAACTGTCATTGCTCATTCCTCATTCCTCATTGCTAATTGTTCATTGTTCCTCTTAAAAACATTCAAATTCCAGTATATACTATGAAAATGGATAATCTTGTAAGATTTTTGAGAAGGCTGCCCGCTGCGGGAATTTTTATATTTGCGGCTTTAGCAGCCTGTATTTCATGTTCAACGCGGCTGAACTGTGAAATACACGGCGACGGACGCGCCGATATGGTTTTGAACAGCGCCCTGCTGCCTGCCATGAACGGATTGCTAAAGAATCTTGCCGCGCGGAGCGGCGGGGAAAACGACGCGCCGGTTCTTGACGCTTCATTGATAAACAAGGCGCTTGCGCGGATGACAGGCATTGAATCCGCAGCGCTGCGTAACACGGCGGAAAACAATATGGACGGCCGTATTGTAATATCGAACATCGGATTGTTTTTTAACCACGCCGCGGATGCTGTTTCCAAGCAAAACGCGATAAAACAAATCCCGCTTGCCGTTTGGGAACAAACGCCCTATGGCGGCAGTTTTAAGGCAGCGATAAATCGGGACACGGGGCAACAACTCTTGTCGCTGCTTACGCCGGAGCTTGTGGATTATCTTTCCGCTTTGATGGCGCCAATCGCCACAGGTGAAATCATTGATAAGGCTGCTTACCTTGAATTAGTGAGTTCTGTTTATGGTAAAACGATTGCCGCCGAACTGCCGCGGGCGGAGCTTTTGCTGGCTATTGACTTTCCCGGTCCGGTGGAATACATATCCGGCGGGGCTTACCGTGGGAATCATACGGAATTTAAACTTCCGCTTCTTGACCTGCTTGTTCTTGATAAAGCTGTCGTGTATGAAGTCCGCTGGACTCCGTGGCGATAGTGTTGGAACCGGATCACCCGGCGGCATTAGGCGCGATAGCCGCTACAGGCGCGATGTCTGAACGCCGGCGCCTGTTATTCGCAAAGTCTGCTTAATATCCCGCAAATTTACACCTTCAGGGCGGGGAGGCTCATTCCTGCTTGTATGAGATAGTTAGAGTATGCTTCGATAATCATGTCCTGGTCGCTATAGCGCGGCATCCAGTTAAGGTCCCGTTCAGTTTCTGAAATATCAAGTATATAATTTTCGTCAGCAATCATATATTGTTCCCTATACATGATTTCAAGACCGATAGTACCAAGAAACGACAGCATCGCCTTCACTATTTTACCGTTGGTAGGGATAACCGGACTATGAGAACCCGCTTTTTTTATCAAATTCTTTAGAAGATCCAGCTCGGTTGGCGGATTTTTTGAGCCAAGATTGTATTCCTTGTTTGGGCATCCCAATTGCATCGCGGCTATCGTTGCGGAAACACAGTCAAATACTGAAACCATCTGGTAACAGTTTTTGCCGGATCCAATGACGGGAACCGGCAAATTATGATTTATCAAAAAAAACAATTTCTCTAATATTCCCAATCTTCCTGGGCCTATTATCATGCGGGGACGAAATATCGTAATATTGATTCCTTTTTTTCTGTATTCCCGGCATATATCTTCCGCAGCCTTTTTACTTTGACCATAAGGACCGAATGGAATTTGCGGATGCTGTATATCAACGGGCAAATACTGCGGCTTTCCATAAATCATGTCAGTTGTATACTGAATAAATTGGCGGCATTCCGTCTGGATAATAAAATCTAAGATATTTTTCGTACCTTGCGTGTTAGTATCAAAAAAGTACGCATGAGTATTATCGCGCGGTACCCGATGATGGTATTGATTTGCGGCAAGATTTATCACAATGTCTTCTGTAGAAAGGGAAATTTTCTTAAAATCATCGGGGGGGGGGGGGGCTTTATATCGCATGATACGAACTGTACCTGCTCATGGATATGAGAATTCTCAATATCGCATATAATAACCTGTTCACCCTTTTGCGCTAACGCTTTTACCAGCCAATAACCTACAAAGCCGTTGCCGCCGAAAATTATAACCCTCACTTTAGCTCCTTGCAATCAAAAAAACGCCGATACAAATAACCGCAATACCGGCAATACGTACCGGAGTAACGGTTTCTCCAAGAAAGAAGTGGCCAACAACAGCCGATATTATATATCCTATACTTAAAAATGGGTAAGCAAAACTTACCTCTACCCTGGAAAGAACCATCATCCATGTTATAACGCTTACACCATAACACAAAATAGACAGCCATAAAAAACCATTGCTCAGCATTTCAGGCAATGCTTTGAATAATGCTGAAGCACCAAAGTTTATTTCGCCGACCTTTAACATACCGGTACGCATTAGTATCTGAGCGGCGGCATTCAAACTTACGCCCGCTAAAATTAAAAGAATATTTCTCAATTTATATCCCCCCATGTTTTATTCGCAAAGTCTGGTTTAATACCCCGCCGCAAATTTGCGCCTTTAGGGCGGGGAGGCTCATTCGCAAAGTCTGGTTTCCCGATATATTTTTCCCAAAACTGGACAATCATGGCTTCTACGGAAATAAACCGGACAAACATGAAAAAATAGGATTTCATGGTTTCTTTTGTAATCAGGTGAAACAGGTGCAGCATGATTCCCCAGAGCTGCAAGGGCAGTAACGCTTCAAGATAGGGTTTTTTGCGCAATACGAAAGTAAAAAAATCAAAAGAACTATCACCCCGGTATATTGTGTGGTCAAAATCATATACATCCATCTTACCCCCCCCCCCCCCCCAGACATACAGGATGATAATTGATGATGTAATATACAAACTTACCAGCGCGCACAGACCCTTGTCCTTAAGCAAAATGGCTGTGGGGTCCTCGTCACAATCACGCTCAATATTCAAGCTGTATTTTAATAAAATGAGAAAAATAATAGGTACGGTAAAAACAAAATATTGGGTATGTAGGCGCTGGATTGTGGCGCTGTCAATACTCCATAAGGCATAAAAAACCGTACAAAGAGTTTGGCAAACGTACATATTTTTATCAAGAAAATTATATGAATAGTTTTTTAATACGTTTCTTGTGTTCTTTTCCGCTTTAATTAATTCATTCCGGCGTTTTCCAAAACCAAGATAGAAAGCGCAGAAGGTTATTACCAAATAAAGCCAAAAAGATATGCCTGTCCCTATCAGTATTCCACCAAAGGCAACCCTAAGTATATACCCTGACGCAAGAATGATTATATCTATAATAGGAATATTCTTGGCGCCGAAACTATAAACAACATTTACGGCAAGATAAAGAATAAGAACGCCGGAAGCATAAAAATTATTTATCAATAAACTTATATAAATGGCAATAGCGGCTGCCATTGCCAAAAGAATAAAAAGTAATTTTACGGCATTTTTCCGTGAAATTGTTCCCGCCGCCAAGGGTCGTTTAGATTTTATGCTGTGGCTTCTATCTTTTTCTATATCCTTTAAATCATTAATAATATATACCGCTGATGACAGCAGGGAAAAAACAATAAAACCTACGATACAAAGAAATATATTACTAATTTCATTAAATGAGAGACTAAAAATTAGAGGAATAAATATCAGCAGATTTTTGATGTAATGACTGACGCGAAGCAGTCTTGCATACTCCCGCGCCACAAGAAAAAAACTAGCCAAGGCTCACCCCTTTAGTAAAGCCTAACGCGGCATCATAGTATTTTAGCTTATGCATATAAGCTTTATATCATAAAATTCATGCGCTGTTAAGCGCCGCAGAACAAGGAACAGCGATTCCGATTTCAAAACGAAAATCAGCGCAACACCACAAAAAGTAAAAAGGAAAAGGGAAAAAGGAAAAGGGAAAAATAAGCAATTAGCAATGGAAGAGGCGGCACAAGCGTAATTTGCGAAGCGTAACGAAGCAAAAATGCGCCCTTATGATGGAAATACAAAGCAACCGCCGCTTCCAGCCGCGTATGCTAAGCGCTATTTTCGGAACTGAAGGCACGGAGTAAAGCCCTCTTTGGGTATGCTGCCGCGTAGCGGACTTTAACCCGCTGGCGGGTGCGAAGCAAAAATGCGCCCAAAATCAAAAAAGTGCCGTTAGAACTATATCAAATCTAGGATTTTCCCGAAATCGGAATTGCTAAACAAGGAACAGTTGGCATAATTTCCGGCAGCCTGTCGCGCTTATCTTCGGGGGTGGCGGAAAAGCATTTTTGTGTAAGCAAAAATCTTTGGAGACAGGGGGGCGCGGCAAGCAATTTTCACTACAAATAATGTATGGAAACAGCGCCCCCCTCTTTAAAGAATTAGGAAGGAAAAGGGAAAAAGTAAGAGGTACTTACCGGAGGCACGGAGTGAGGGCTACTTTGGGTATGCTAGCGCGGAGCGCATGAGAACCCGCTGGCGGGCAACCGCCCTTGCCTTACCGGAGGCACGGAGTGAAAGCCACTTTGGGTATGCCGGCGCGGAGCGCATGTGCCTCCATGGCAAATGGTTGACAGAAGGGGGGATGTTGGGATAGACTATATAAAATGTTTGGGGAAGAAGGGTGGAATTCCCTCGCAAGCGCGTTACCGTTACAGCCGGGGTACCAAAACAGAGGCGGTGCCGTAAACTTACAAGTTTACGGCGCATAAAAAATGCGGCCAATAACATTCTTGCCGGAAAGGCAAACATGTTTTTGAGCATTTTTTAGAAAACTCTGTGATCATTTTTCTTTGCGCATACCGGAGAAAATGGATGTATCGTATTAGTACGCCTTCATTTATACAAAGCCGCGGTATGCATCGCGGCTTTTTTATTTCACGAGGCTATAACAGCCAGGGCCCGCCATAGCGCGCGGCGCGGCTGTGAATTCGGATGTTTCTTCTCCCGTCCTAAATTCACAGGCGTGCCGTAAATGCTTATACATGATTTTTAACCATTGGCATTGACATTGACATTGAAAATGTCAAAAAATTTTAATTTTTATTAGGAGCTCAATTTATGAAGAATTTTTTTAATTACACATTCGCGGCGGTTTTTGTTATGATCGCGGCTTTATCATCCTGTGCAAGTTCTCCGGAAGGAAAATCCGGAAAACCCGTCTTGCTTGTAGTCAGCTTTGGCACAAGCTTTAATGAAAGCCGGACGTTGACAATAGGCGCGATAGAAAACGCGCTTGCGGCGGCTTACCCGGACTATGAAGTACGCCGCGCATTTACAAGCCAGATAATCATAGACGTAATAAAAAAACGTGAAGGCGAAAAAATAAACAACGTAACGGAAGCCATGCGGCAGCTTGTAAAAGACGGAGTAAAAGACATAGTAGTCCAATCCACACATCTGATGGACGGAATAGAATACCACCAAATGGTTGACGAAATAAAACCGTTTGAAAAAAGATTTAACAGCATACGCTACGGAAAACCGTTGCTTTCGTCCGATACCGATTATGACGATCTTATTAAATCGCTAATCGCTGAAACCCAACAGTACAATACTCCCGATGCCGCTATTGCATACATGGGACACGGCACGGAAGCCGATTCGAACAAGGATTATGAGATACTTGCCCAAAAACTTGTTGATCAGGGTTACAAAAATTACTTGATCGGCACCGTGGAAGCCGAGCCGACACTTGACGATGTTATTGATCAAGCTAACGCGCTTGGAGTAAAAAAACTTACCTTGCTGCCGCTGATGATAGTAGCCGGCGATCACGCGAATAACGACATGGCGGGCGACGAAGAAGATTCATGGAAAAGCATTTTAGAGGGCAAAGGTTTTTCCGTTACAACAGTACTTAAAGGACTGGGGCAATACAGCGGCGTTCAGCAAATATTTGTCGGCCATGTGAGCGATGCGCTAAAGTGAAAATGAAGGGAAAATAAAGTGAAAACATTCCCGCATATTTTAATGTGTATACTCTGCCTTTCATCATGCAACAGGCAAGGGGCTGCGCGGAATATGCCGGAAACATTGAACGCGCCGAGGGGTAATCAAAGCTACAGTATTGACGGCGTCAACACTGTAGCTGAACTTATCAGTATTACCGATGACGAAGGGAATACGATAAGTTTTGATAAACCTTTTGCGCGTATCATATCGTTTTATTCCGCTCATACAGAGAATCTATTCACACTTGGCGCGGGCGCAAAGCTGATTGGCGGACATTCAACCTGCGATTATCCTGCGGCGGCAAGGAATCTTCCCGTTTTTGAATATACAGGAGACCCTGAGTATGTGATTGCTGCCATGCCCGATATTGTTTTGATACGCCCGTTTGTGCGCAGACACAATCCGGCTTATATATCGGCGCTGGAAAACGCGGGAATACCGGTCGTTTCACTGTACCCTGAAAGTTTTGGAGCTTTCGATGAATATATCCGGCGTTTGGCGCTGCTTTCAGGCACGGACGCGGAACAAAAATTGGAGGAGTTTCACGCTGAGCTGCGGGACATTGAAAATAAAGACTCGGTGATAAAAGAAAGGCTAAATGTTTTTTTTGAAACAACGGAACGTGAAACGCGCACCGCATCCCCTGAAAGCCTGCCGGCTTTGGCGATAGAGATTTCAGGCGGCGTAAATATCGCGCGGGACGCAAAACCTGTGACCCCTCTCTCCTCAATCGCGCCTTACGGGACAGAAAAACTGCTGTCGCGGGCAGATGACATTGACGCGTATATTGTTCAAACCGGCGCTATGAATCCCGCAAGATCGATAGACACTCTCCGCAGACGCGCCGGATTTCTGGCAATAAAAGCGATCCGTGACGGCAAAGTTTTATTCATTGATGAAAGAATAGTATCGTCCCCTGTTTTTAGATATTTACAAGGCGTAAAAACTATTGCACACTTTTTGTATCCCGATGAATTTGACAAACCGGAATACGCGGAATAGTACCGTACATTCTTTTATTACAAAACGTAAAATGTGCTGTCTGACAATCGCGGCTCTTTGCGTACTGCTGCCGCTTGCGCTGCTGTTTTCGGCGGGACTCGGAGCCATGAGCATTTCCGCCAAGGATGTGGCGCGAATCCTGCTTGGTAAATTGTCCGGCAGCGAAGGCTTGTTACAGGGGATAAGCGCCGGCGGGATTTCGGTTGTTTTTGAACTGCGGCTTCCGCGCATACTATGCGCGGCGTTCACCGGCGCGGCTCTAGCGGCAGCCGGCGTAATATTTCAAGCCATACTGCAAAACCCGCTCGCCGACCCGTACACGCTCGGCATATCGACCGGCGCAGCCTTTGGAGCGACACTGGCGATTTTCCTCAATATGCTGACGGCCCTTGAACTACCCGCGCCGCTCTTTGCCCTCCTGTTTGCGGGGCTAACACTAATTGCCGTACTTGCCATAGCGAATCGAGGCGCGGGCATAGTAAAAGCGAACTTGATTATGGCGGGGATAATTTTAAGCGCGATACTTCAGGCGGGCGTAAGTTTTATAAAAATGGCTTCCGGCGAGAATGTCGGCGCTATAGTATTCTGGCTTATGGGCAGCTTATCCGGCCGCTCGTGGGGCGACGTGCTGCTGATAGCGCCTCCAATAAGCGCCGCGCTCTTGCTTGCCTTTGTGTTTTCACGGGATCTAAACCTGCTGAGCCTCGGCAGCCGCGGCGCGGAATCTCTTGGAGTAAACGTAAAACGCGCGCGCGTTTTTTACCTGCTGCTTGGAGCGCTAATCACGGCGTTTTCCGTTTCGGTCTGCGGCATAATAGGCTTTGTGGGCTTGGTTGTGCCGCATTTGCTGCGCTTTTCCGTAAGCTCCGACAACAGACTTCTGCTGCCGCTCGCGTCGCTTGCGGGAGCGTTGCTGCTCGTTCTTGCCGATGACGCCGTCCGCCTTGTCGGAACAGGCGAAACGCCGGTCGGCGCCCTTACGACGCTGCTGGGCGGCCCTTTCTTCATCTATATTTTTATAAAGCGTAACGGCGCCGCGCGGGAATGAGCCGCCGCCGTTTGTTATCATGGAAACCGAATCAACGATGTTGGACGCGGCGCGTCCCGCTGTTTATATGGGGGAATGCGGCTTCTCATGGAAACTGAATTAACGATGTCGGACGCGGCGCGTCTTGCTGTTTAATGGAGGAATGCGGCTTCTCATGGAAACCGAATTAACGATGTTGGACGCGGTAATCAGTGCCGAAAATATATGCTTTGCGTACCGCGGGCTAAAGCCGGTTCTGGAAAACGTGTCGTTCGCGGTGGCGGCGGGGGAGCACGTCTCTCTTGTAGGCCCCAACGGCAGCGGTAAAAGCACGCTGTTTCAGATACTCTCAGGCTATATGGCTCCGGCATCCGGGCGCGTCCTGCTTGGCGGAAAAAACATTGCCGCCCTGTCTCCGCTTGAACGCGCGCGCCGGCTCAGCTTTGTGCCGCAGGATACAAGCGCCGATTTTCCGTTTAACTGCCTGGAAGTCGTGCTGATGGCGCTTTATCCGCACCGCTCGCGGCTTAGGCCCACAAACGAAAACGATATAAACATGGCGGAAAACCTGATGCGCGAGACCGGCGTCTGGCGTTTTGCTGAAAAAAACATAATGGATTTGTCCGGCGGCGAGAGGCAGAAGATCATCATGACCCGCGCCCTGCTCCAGATAGAAAGCGCCGTTTCAGGCTGCGCCGGCAGTTTGCTGCTGCTTGATGAGGCGATGAGCGCTTTGGACATAGCGGCGCGTATTGATATGATGAAACTGCTCTCCCGCTATGCCGGTGTCCGCCGTACCGCCGTCATCGGCATACATCACGACTTATACACCGCCTACCGCTTTTCAAGCCGCGTCATAGCGCTGTCTAACGGCAGAATCGCCGCTTCCGGTACTCCGCGTGAAGTGTTTACCGAAACCTTTTTCAGGGAAGTGTTTTCCGTCAAAGCAGAGATACTCGGCGAAAAAGGCTTTATTGTGCGGGACAGCGTTTGAACAATTAACAATGAACAGGTAAAAAGGAAAAAGGAAGAGGTAACAATTAACAGGTAAAAAGGAAAAGGTAAGAAGGAACATTAACAGGTAAAAAGGAAAAGGTAAGAAGTAAGCCGCTATCGAACCAAAAGCTTCTCCGCCCCCAACGAGGCGCAAACAAGTTTACGGCGGCAAAACGCTAACGCGGAGCGTATGTAAACCCACTGGCGGGCGCGTATGCCAATCGCCGTTTTCATCTCAAAGGCAGAGGCTGAAACCCCGCTTCCGGGATGTCGGCGCGTAGCGCATGTGAAACCCGCTGGCGGGCGCGTAGCGGACTTTAAACCCACTGGTGGGTGTGATATACTGAAAATATGGATACACCGCTTGCAAATATGGAAGAACACAAAGACAGCTATCAATTTAGATTAAAAGAATTTGAGGGGCCGCTTGACCTTTTACTTTTTTTGATAAAACAGAACAGAGTGAACCTTTATGACATACCGGTTTCAGAGATTACCGAACAGTACCTTCAATACGTCAGCTTTTCAGGCGAACTTGAACTTGACGAACTTTCGGATTTTTATGTTATGGCGGCGACATTACTTTACATTAAATCACGTATGCTGCTGCCCGTTGAATTTGACGAAGACGATGAGATTGAAGACCCGCGGCAGGAACTCGTTGATCAGTTAATTGAGTATCAAAAATTCAAGAAACTATCGGAACTCATGGAAGAGAAAGAGCGCGAGACGGAATGGGTAGTTGAGCGGAAAAAATTACAGCGCGTACTGCCGTTTGACGATGACGAAGCTTTGTGGAAAAAGGCGGATGTCTGGGAACTGTTGAACGTATTTTCCAGCCTGATGTCCCATCTTTCAGGCGAGCGCATCATGGATTTACGGGAAGAAGTTTCTATTAACGAAAAAATTACACTGATGACAGAGCTTATAGAACAGAAAGGCGGATGCAGCTTTACCGATCTGTTGGTCAGGAAAGGCTCGATAATGGACATAGTTTGCGCGTTTCTCGCCATACTTGAAGCGGTTAAGTTCCGCCTTGCCACAATTTATCAGCATAAACTATTCGGAGACATTCAGATACGCGGGCCGCAGCCGGAGATAACGCCTACAGAATCCGTGGATTCCGGCGAATCTATGGAATACAGCGGAGCCGCGGATTTTACAAAATCCGGCGGAGAGGAAAACTAAGATGATGGATACGGATGTGACGGAACCGGACTTGTATCAAACAGAGCTAGACTTTGAATCGGGCGGCGTTGAAGGCGCTGGAAGCGCTGAGACAGACATGGAAAGCGCAAACCATAACACGGCCCTTACAGCCCAAAACGCGGCGCTCATTGAGGCGGTTTTATTTCTTGAATCGGAACCTATAGACGAAAAACAGATTGCCCGCATCACATCTCTTTCCATACCGGAAGTGGAGACGGCGCTTGAAACACTGGAAGAACGCTATTCACAGGCGGGCGGGATCGAGATTATCAGGATAGGCGGCGGCATTACGATAGCGCCCAAAAAAGAGTATTGGGAAATATTAAAAGAGCGATACGGGCGCAAGAATATGGCTAAACTTTCACGCGCCGCCATGGAAACACTTGCCATAATCGCATATTCCCAGCCGGTTACCCGTGCCGAAATAGAAGCCATACGCGGGGTGCAGGCCGATAACATGATACGTTTACTGTTTGAACGCGGACTTGTCCGTGAAACCGGGAAAAAAGATATTGCGGGGCGGCCCGCACAGTTCGGCACTACAAAAGAATTCTTGAATCTATTCCGAATCGAAAGCATAGCCGATCTGCCTAAGTTGGATGAATCCGACATTGAACGCTTTGAACTACAAATCGCGGAGTGACGGCGGGGGAGAACTCCGCTTGCAGGTATATCTTTCTCACGCGGGAGCAGCCTCCCGCCGCGCCGCTGAAAAACTAATATCGGCGGGCAGGGTAAGCGTGAACGGCGTCGTGATTACAGAGATGGGAGCAAAAGCGCTGCCATCCGACACAGTTTGTGTCGACGGGATACCGGTATGTCTGGAGAACACGCTGCACTACATAGCGCTGAATAAACCGCCGCTTTACCTGTGCAGCGCGGATGACAAGGAAAACCGCCCGCTTGCCGGGGACCTGCTGCCGCCTGAAATACGCGAGCGCCTGTACAGCATAGGGCGGCTTGATTACCGTTCCTGCGGCCTCATTCTATTTACCAATGACGGCGCGTTTGCCGCCCGGCTTGGCCATCCAAGCTCAGAAATAGAAAAAGAGTACATAGTTGAGGCATCCGGCGTGATAAACGGACAGTTGGCGGACAGTTTTTTATCCGGCATCGAGATTGAAGGAGTTTTATACCGCGCCCGCGAAGTCGAACAGCTTGGCAGAAAGAAGCTGCGAATCGTGCTTATCGAGGGGCGTAACCGCGAGATACGCCGTGTTTTCTCGCATTTTCACCTGCACCCGGTAAGCCTGCGCCGTATCCGCGTAGGCCCTGTCCGGCTGGGCGGTCTTGCGGAAGGCGCGAGCCGCCCGCTTTCCGCCGCCGAGCTTGACGCGCTCAATAATTTTCCCACGCATAAATAAATTGCAGCGCGTACTGTTGTATCCCATCGAACCACCTGTCAATGAAGGCCGCGAGCGCCGCGCCTGTATAGCGGTAATGCCAACTTTCCCAACGATAACCGGTTATATTCTCGTAGCCGTCGGGAAAAGACAGCGACCAGCCGTAAGCCGGGCCATTTGCCAGTATCCAGCGGCCTGCCGCGGTTTGGGCAAAAGCGTCTGTAATTGAGCCGAAATCCACTACCAAACCCAACTGGTGCTGGCTAAAACCGGGACGGGACGATTCGCGGTCGGCGGTTTCCTGCCCGCTTTCGCGCACATTACGCTGATAAACTTCCGTCTGGTAATCGAAAGAGCGGTACGCCGAGGACGCTATAAGCGTAACCCCTTCGGCGCGGGCGGCCTGAGCCATGCGTTCCAGCGCGTCCGCCGCCTCCCGCCTGAGCATTAGGCCGGCTCGTCCCACACGGTACGAGCCGG
>JAISCO010000305.1 GCA_031265535.1 Spirochaetaceae bacterium
GAATAATAATGAAACGAAATGTATATTCACGGAAACAATATATGTGAAGAATAAAATTATGAATATATTGGCAAAAATATTTTGGAAGATAGAGAAGATACAAGAACAATATTTTAAAGATTTAGAGAATAAATTATTGAATAATAATAATAATAAATAATGGAGTACGGGTTGTACTTCGCATAACAGGACTGTTTACGCTTCGCCGCCCGTTGGGCGGCTCGGGGTTCCGTTCGTTGGTCATTTCGCTGCGCTCCATTCCCACGCCTCACTCCACCCACATTTTGTCGGCCCTGGTCTTTGCTTCGCAAAGCCCTTATTCGGGCCGCCAAAACGTCATATACAGCCGGGACGTTATATGCAATACCCACCCCGCTTGGCGGATGGAAATAAGTTCTTGTATAATAACTGTAAGTTAGGTATGGAGGAAAAATGAAAAAGATGATTTCAATAGTGCTTATTTGTATAGTGTTCTTTAGTGGATGCATGACATTTTCGTCAGCTGGAGTTTTGAACAAACTCAACAATTCACTAGAAAATGCTATAAGTGTTGCTAATGTTGACAATGAAAATTCATATATTTTCGGTCGATTTACAGGGGCATTTTCACACCCGTTAGGTATATATGTAACCAATCTTGACACATCCGACGAAATATATATCGCATTTGTAAATACCAAAGGATATGATTATGGATTTGTTTGGGGCGGAACTCAAGATGATTATAATAAGGCACAAGAGAATATTCAGGTTGCAAATATTAGTATTTTTTCTGTCACTCCCGGTAATTATAAAATTACATCAATACAATTGAATACTGAAAAAAGAAAATTAGATGATGAAAAGTATAATCCATCATTCAATATTGCCAAAGGAGAGGCTATATATATTGGGGACTGGGGAGGTATGGAAACTGGTTTTGATATTCGTATAAATACTATTCAAGATAAATATGAATATACTAAATCTGGATTGGTAAAACAAAATAGTGTTTTTGAAGGATTGGAATTCAAAAATATGTTTTCATTATAGTAAAATGTATTTAAAAATATGGCCGGGTGGGTACTGCATATAACCGGTCTGTATATGCTTCGCCGCCTACGGCGGCTCGAGGTTCCGTTCGTTGGTCATTTCGCCGCGCTCCATTCCCACGCATTTTGCAGCCTTGGTCTTGTTGCTTATAATGATGATTATTCCGAAGTGTTACAAGACGATCATTTTTCAAGTGATGTGACAGTTACAAGTATTAATGTAATAAAATAAAAAAGAAGCTGTGGATATGCCATTATCGAAATGCTCGCGGAATGGAAAAACATGCAAATTACGGAAGAGACATTATCGGATCAAAACAGTGGAAAAATATCAACTGCAATGGGTTCCGGCTTTCTTGATGAAATGACCCGCCAGTTTCCGGAATGGAATGTTGCCCGGTGTGTCAATCAAACCAATACGGAAGCACTATACTCCATTAGGCATGGATATGTCACCGAACCAAAATCCGGGCGAAAAAAGATCGGGGCGTTGCGGTTGTAAATCCTTTGCGCGGATTTACTTCTGGAGTTTTGCTTTGCAAAACTCCACGCCGGGAAGGGGGCGTTACGGGGGCGTGCCCCCGTAGAGGGGGTAGCGGAGGACCAAGCGGAGATCGATGTGGACGCGCCGCAGGCGCGGACATATCGATCGGAGCGCAGTGTCCGGAGCGAGGGGGAGACTTCCCCCTTTTGATGAATTCTGCCGATGTCAGGCTAAGCCGGGGACTGTTGTTTCGGCGCATTGCGGTCTTGACGGACGGGGGTGATGCGGTTACAATGCTCATAGTTTGAAAACGAGTGATATACAGATGCGCGACCCGTTTGTTTTCGTGGAGGACGGGTGTTACTATCTTTTTGGGTCAACGGACAAGGATATTTGGAAGAGTGCCGGGGTCGGGTTTGATGTGTACCGGAGCGCGGGGGGGCTCGATGGTTTTGATGATCTCGATGATTTCGAGGGGCCTTTTCCGACGTTCAGGCCGCCGCCGCATTTTTGGTCGGACAAGAATTTCTGGGCGCCTGAGGTGCACAAGTACCAAGACGCCTACTATATGTTTGCTACGTTTAAGCCGAAAAATGGGCGGCGCGGGACGGCGGTGCTGAGAAGTGCGGCGGTCGCGGGGCCTTACGAGCCGTACAGCGCGGGGCCGGTAACGCCGTCTGAGTGGGAGTGTCTTGACGGGACGCTGTTTGTGGAGGAGGGTGTTCCGTATCTGGTTTTCTGTCACGAATGGGTGCAGGCGGTTGACGGGGAAATCTGCGCGGCGCGGCTCAATCCCGATTTGCGGGCTTTGGCGGACCGGCCGGTAACGCTTTTTCATGCGAGTGACGCGCCGTGGGCGGCTCCGTTGAAAAGTCGTCCGGACAAGGTTATTCCGCCGGGGAGTTATGTTACCGACGGGCCGTTTTTGTGGAAGACGGCGGACGGCGGGTTGCTGCTGCTCTGGTCGTCGTTCGGGGAGGACGGCGCATACCGGATCGGCACGGCGAAGTCGGAGAGCGGCACGATACGCGGCCCCTGGAGGCAGAGTCGGCAACCGCTCTATGCGGCGGACGGCGGTCACGGGATGGTTTTTCGCGCATTATCCGGTCGTCTTTATCTGGCGATCCATACGCCGAATAAAACGCCCGACGAGCGGCCAATTTTTGTGGAACTGGTTGAAGGCGGCGGCGAATTGCGGATAAGGAGCGAGGGATGAGCGGTGTCTGAAATATCAGTGGAACGAGAAACTCGCTAACCACCTGAAAGCGTTTGAGATAGTATTTTTTACATCGTCAGCCGGAGCCCCAAGCCGCCGAGACGGTGAATCGCAAACAGTGCTGTTATGCGAAGTGGCGGCGTGTTTCATTATTTTTTATATTCTTTTTCCAATATAAAACACATATCCATAATACTGTTTGTATTTTGAATACAACTCTGCTTCGTGCCTCAGATATGCGATAAAAGACTCAGCGGTTTTGTTTCCCGCGTATTTTTTTAAAAATTCTTCTTGCCGTACTTTTTGTGGAATAAAATAAGTGTCTAGCCAACAATTCTCTGGCAACGTAAATGCGGCAACAGGAACATAGCCTGTTTTTTGCATTATTGAAATATTATGCCCTATCGTGCCAATTTCAGGAACCGCATCGACCCAAAACTTTTCGATTTCAGCGGGGCGTTCATCGGTAAACCATGACTCATAGGTGACGGACAAAAACCCGCCTTTTTTGAGAAAACGCTTCCAGTAATTCAAACCTTTTTCAAAACCTATATTTGCAATAGCCCCTTCAGACCATATAAGATCAAACTCGTCATTCTGAAACGGTAAATGGTCCATTGAACCAACAATACCTTTTACCCTATTCTGTAAACCGAATTTTTCGGCGTTTATGTTAAGTTTGTCAATTGAACCGGGGAAAAGATCAAGCGCAGTAATGGTTCCCGGTGTATTTTTGGCTAAAACCATTGTTTGCCCGCCCGTACCGCAGCCTAAATCGGCAATTTTGGACTCATCGGAAAGATTAGGAATAAAGCTTAACGCTCTGATAGTTGCTTCTGGACTGCCAGGCCCCTGCCGCTCCAGCCCTGAAAAATATTCATTGATGAGGGCAAAATCAAATTCATGTATAGTTGCTTCTTCCATTTCAACTCCTTTTTTTGTAAGCCATTATAATAAATGTTTAGGCAATGCTTTTCCGTTATTATCTTCAAAAAATTTCAATCAATTTTCACCGCCATTTCGCCTGCTCCCCATACACGCTCTTTCGTTTATACCGTCCATGCCGACATTATATACGAAACTCCCGCATTTATTCAATTAATAGAAATCCAAACCGGTTTGTCGTTTCATCATGACTTTTAACTACTTGGACCGGATAGCCAGCATTATGAGCGGTTTGATATATGTCAATGCCCATAGCGTCAGCACCGGGACGGGATTTAATCTTATTAATACATTTCTCGCGAGTGCCTCCGGCCAGACAGTCATTGCATAAAATACATGAACTGCACTGCAATAAAAATACTTTATAAGAACCGGCAAGAAATATTTCGCGTTCTAATTCATAAAGTCTTAACAGCCGTTTAAGATGATCTTCATTATCCTCGGATTGAATACAAAAATGAAAAATGATCGCATTTTCATATTCGTAAATCATTTTTTGGCATTCTTCAACAGAAGGCACGGCGGGAGGACAACTGCCGTTTTTTCCATAATTTTTACAGCCAAATTCGCAATGGAATCTAACCCATCTTGAAACAACTATATCTTTTTGGGGAACTATCCATTTATAATCGGTAAAACCGTGTTGTCTGACAATCCAGTCAATTTTGTCATTCATTTTTGTTCCTCCAAATTATTTTAAGAAATTGCAAAATATTTCAGTTTATAAAAGTCTTTTTATTCTATATTCATTGGATATTTTTGTCAATAGAGTTGCTTGGAAACTTCAGTTCTGAATAACTGCCACCTGTATACGGGTTTTTGCAGCCCGTATAAGGGCTTTGTGCAGCAAAGACCGGGGCCGACAAAATGCGGGTGGAGTGTGGCGTGGGAGTGAAGCGTGGCGAAGCCGACCAAGACGAACAGAACCCCGAACCGCCTGAATGGAAGCGGAACGCATACAGGCCCTGTTAGGCGCAGTTGATTGGCATTTTATTTTTTATTCAGTTTTTCCCGAATCCAATTTACTTTTATATTTTCTGCTTCTTCTATCCGTTCAATATCTGTATGGTCAGATGTTACTAATATCCATTTTCCAATAATACATTCCGCTACTAATATCGTATCTCCTAATGGTATTTTATATTTTGATTTTATCCGTCCGGCCTCTCTAAATACTTCTTCTTTTAATCCAATAATTATTTCTATTGGAAATTCCTTTATTTTCTTTAACGCTTTATCCGCACCAGCCTGATCATATACACTACATAAATGATAATAGACTTCAAGTAAATTTATTTGGTTGATTTTTACATATGCATTTCCATCAACAGCGTCCTGGATTATTTTCTTTACATTGTCCCCGCCGGGTTCGCCTGCCAATAATGCTATCAATGCACAGGCATCCAATACAAATATATCGTTCAATTTTCCATCTCCTTTTCAAGGCCCTTTTGTTTTATAAAATTCTCGGATGATAATTTTCCATCATTAAACATTCCAAATAGATCATTTACATCAGGTTTTCTTTCAACGGGAGCCAAAATTATATTACCATTTTCTTCAAACATTTTTATTTTTTCAAAATGAACGCAAGAGAATATAGGTTCCGGTAATATTTTCCTGTCAATTATCATGCTTTCCATAAATTTCCTCCATGTTTTTATTATAAATCTATGAACTCTCTTTTTCAAGTGCCTTTGCTTTTCATGTATTTTGACAAAATTTGCTAACAAATTGCGCTTAACGGTTCGTCTGTATACGGGTTTTTGCAGCCCGTATGAGGGCTTTGTGCAGCAAAGCCCGGGGCCGACAAAATGCGGGTGGAATGGGAGAGCGGACGAATATGGACCTCTTAGGTGCAGTACGCTCTTTTTTATTGACGAACGGAGCGAGATCGCGACCGTGCTTGCACGGGCATGATCGAGCGAGTGAGGAAACGAAGGGTTTAATACCCTGCGGTATTAATACCCTTTATTCCCATTTTATTATCATTCCTTTTTCTTCACTTGTTTTTAATCCCTTTGTTATGCTCTCGTTCATTTTATACGCATTGTCAATTAATATTTTTGCCATTTTCCCATACATCCCGTCTTTATCCATTTTTATCACCTTTTGCGCTAATAGATAACATCTATATAGATGTCTTATAACTTCATATCCGCTTTCATCCCCCTTTCCAAAAAATACAGAATTATTAAACATTATTTTATAACATTTTTGGTATTCCAATAACCCAAGTTTATAAATATATAACGGCCTTTCTTTAACATATTCTTTTCTGCCATAATCATTTATAAACCAATATTTTCCATTTTCAATATTTTTCTCATATTCGTCTTCTTTATTGTTGACAAATGCCTTTTTATTTATCAAATGTTCATACACATAATTTAAATTTATCATATATTCATTTGCCAGATTAAAATCTATGTTTTTATTTGTATCTGGATGATATTCTTTAACCAATTTCAAGTATTCATTTTTTATTTCATTGTTTGAAACATTGCTTTGAGAAAATATTATAAAACACTTTAATTTATCAAAAAAATTATCCATAAAACCAACCAAACTATATTCATGAAATATTTTACCGCAAAATTATTTTTTTGTCAATACTTCCAAAGATTTTAGGGCAAATGGCGTATAACGTTCCGGCTGTTTACGACGTTTTGGCGGCCCGAATAAGCTAATGCGTAGCATTTGCAGGGCCGACAAAATGTGGCGGAGGTTTTGCGTGGGAATGAGCGTGGCGATTGCCCTAGCAAAACCGTAGCCCGAGCCGCCTACTGGCGGCGAAGCGTAAACAGTCCTGTTATGCGCAGTTTGGGCTATTTCAAATATTCTCCTATTGTTTTTTTAAAAATATTTTCTTTTGTGATATATTTATCGTATAGAAAGAAAGAAAAATTTATTAACAGCAAAGCTACAAATCCTGCAACTCCGGTTACTCCATTTGTAATATCGTTGCCTCCCACAATGTAAAGAATAACAATTCCACTAATAGCATTTAAAGTTCCATGAAAAATAGCCGCCGTAATTACCGATCTTGATTTTAGTACAAGGTAAATCATTACCGGAGAGAGTAAAATACACCAAACAATCATCATTCCCACGCCTGCTACTGGGTGCTGTGGATAATTATGTCCAATAAGAATAAGCGGAAAATGCCATAATCCCCACACGGTTCCAATTATCAGTGATGCACGAAGCAATTTTTTATTTTGTAATGTTTTAAGCAAATATCCCCGCCATCCGAATTCTTCCCCAAAAGCAAAAACGGCATTTATTGTATAACCGGCAATCAGCACTTGTACAAGTTGTATCAATAAGAAAATAATAGGCGGAAATCGTGAAAGTTGCTGTTCGGCAAGTTCCGCCTGTTCGGCAGGTAAAACCGAAAGCAATCCTTCATATGTGATAGAGAATGAAACATCTGGAAATAACAAATTTATTCCCAATGTTATGAAAGCATAAATAAAAGGCACTATTCCTGCTATAAAAAACCACCAGTTTAACCTGAAAGAAACGTTTAAATTACTAAACGGTTTTTCTTTATGGATTGCCTGAAGAATTATTGCACAAACAGCAGGCAACAACATATAGGCAGCAGCAAAAACCGTATAAATCAACCCGTGGACATCACGTATGCCAAGCAAGATAGCCATTCCTGCTACTAGCCAACTTACAACACAAGTCAAAATGATAAATTGAATTGTTTTTCTCATTTGTTTTACAAAACCTCCACATCCTTTTTACATTATTTTACAGATATTGTCAATAGTCCAAATATTTTCAGTCCAAATGGCACATAACGTTCCGGCTGTTTATGCCCGGCCCGCCGTAAGGCGCGTCGAACCCGGGGCGGACACCATGATTTGTTTTTTCAACTCAAAAAATAAGTCTTGCTGAAACTGAAAAAAAGAAACCATTCCCGATTTCTGCGTTATAATCCATTTCATCGGAATATCCGTACATTTCAAATAGATTATCCCAATTTATTTTGCCGTAGTTCTCTTTCCCGTTAAATGCCCATCCGCCATTTAATTCTATTAATCTGAATATTCTTAAGCTTCCGTATAATGCGGAATAATTTATTCCATAAGTATTTCCTTCAAAAGTACTCACTTTCGAGGTTGTGTTTTTTAATCCTATTCCTATCCCCAGTATTTCTGTTGACGATGTTTTATTTCTAAAATAATGATACCAAAGCGATATATCAGAATCATTTGATTTCTTTGACATGGTCAGACTGACGGGTTTCCCGTCCGCTACGGTTAATTCGATCCCCGAAAAAATACTGACATCAATCCATTCGTAATCCCACTTTAGCATAATATTTGGAAGCGGCCAAACGAGCCACGGCGTCCCGTCGGGCAAATTCACGCCAATATCCATAAAGATTAAATACGCGCCTACATCCATAGAAAAATGCGGCCAATTAACTAAATCATAGGTATAACCGGCAAATGCGTTGAACGTATGCAAACCGCCATAAACCGGTTCGTCGGTGTTTGCGACAAAAGCCCCTAAAAACGAGTGGCGATTTATTTTTCCATTTAATGACAATATGATATTATGATACAGGTCCGGATAATTATTCTCAATGCCGTTAATGAGGGCTGCTGAATACATTGCCGTAACAGAGAATAAATTTTTTGACACCGGATTCATCCTTATAACTGAAAGTCCTCCTGTTGGATTATGAAAAGTAATGTTATCAAATGATATTGTTTTGTACGAAAATATCGGATTAAAATAGGTTGCCATAGCATTTTCATCGGCAAAACAGACGAGTTGCGTACTGAACAGACACGCAAAAAATAGAGTTCGATATAAGCATAAATATAAACGCCGCATAAATTCTCCTTATTTCGCTATGGACGATGCCGCCGCTTCCCTGATATATTCTTCCGCGCGGTAAGGCAAAATAATTCCCGCTTTTTCCGCAGCCATTGCCGCCGCCGTCACCTTATCCACATAGTCCTGATGCGTGGCGTATAGTTTTTTTATTTCTTTTTCCTTAAACGGGATTTTGTGTCCGCTCAATCCGGTCTTCATCATGTTTACGAAATACCGCGTGACCGGGACTTCAAGCTCCGGAAGGCGTACGCCGCCTCTTGCATTGCCCTGTTTGTCCGTTTTATAACCAAAAAGCATGTTGACAACCTGCATTGCGGGTATATGCGCAGGTTCTTTTCCATAATCAATCCAATTCTGAATTTGCACCATCGCGGCTTCGACCACATACGACCAGTCAACCACGTTTGTATCAAAAGCGGAATTTGACGGGAGCGCGTCGATTAATCCGTCCCGATACATTCTGTGATAAATGTCTTCAATAAAACTCGGCGCGCTGTGCGACGCGCCGGCTATTTGCCACGAGCGAATATTGTCCGTGTCGGGCTGGGCAAGTTTACCGAGAAATAGGGATTCCGTCTGCGTATTGATGACGAAGACTTTACCGTTTATATCCTCCCGGACCCGGGACGCGATATTCCGCACTTTGGTTTTTCCGCCTTGCTTGACGTGGGCCATTTCGTTCAAAAAATCCGTTCCGCGTCCGGCGCTGGCGACGATGATAATAGCGTCAAATATTTTTTCGACAGGCTGTACACCATTGGCATAGCTTAGTACTCTGCTGCCGGATTGGGATTCACCCAGGGCAAACAGCTTTTTTACTTCGAGGCCGCCCATAGGATCAACGCCTTCACGCGGACGATTTTGACTGACCGCGCGGGCCGCCTGGGTAAAAATATCGTAACTCATGCCGTCGTTGGGTATATCCAGGCTGCCATAACGCTCCGAATCCCACGGGATTAAACCTCGCGGGTTTTCTTCGAAGCCGTAAAGACCATTCACCTGCGCCGAAACAGCAGCATAGGCAAAACCTTCGTCATAAATACCGCGATTATCCATAAGCGAAATTTCATAACCCGCGCTCACGTTTGCCCATTCAACGATGACGGTACCGTTAAACTTGGCAGGATCGGCGGGTCTGCGGACGGTGAGACGGGTCTTGTACGGGGCGGCGCCGACGGCCTCCAGCGTCCACTTGCCGTCTTTGGCGAGCGCGTCCACCGGCTGATAGTACTGCGCCGTCCCCTCGATAAAATATTCTTCCTCGATATAACCGGGTTCATAACCGAGTTCGCTGATGTCGCCCAAATACGCGCCAAAAGCCCAGCCGTGGTTTCCGCCCGTAACAGGCCCGGTAACTTTGAAACCGCCCCTTGTGGTGGCATTGTCAAAAACCTGCACGATCTGATCAACGGAAATCCGGGACGAATTCTTGCTCGTTGCGGATGAAGTGCTGGTACAGGCCGCAAAAGACAAGACAAAAACACCTGCCAGCATCAATACAATTATTTTTTTCATACAATCACTCCATTAATAAAGGGTATTAATACCGCAGGGCAAGCCCTGCACCAGAAGCAAATCCGGGATTTGCGGCCGCCTGCGGCGGCTTACGCGGCAAGCCGCGAGGTATTAAACCCTTCGTTTCCTCACTCGCTCGATCATGCCCGTGCAAGCACGGTCGCGATCTCGCTCCGTTCGTCAATAAAACATCCCCGCACCCGGTACCGCGCCAATACGCCCCCGATGGTCCGGCCCAGTACTGGCGTTTTTACGATATACTTGCCCTCGATTTTGGTCAAGCAATTGAGATAGAGAAACTCGCGAATACGGCGCGGTCGAATCGCCACCGCTACTGCTGACATAAACAGCCTCCTGAAAATAAGTTTGTCGGCTTATCCGCCGCGAAAAAATAGTATAATAATACAAAAAAGTTGCAAAAATGGGGGGGGGGGATTGAGATTTTTCACCCGACCATACTGAGAGATAGCGATAATCTTTGTCATTTTTCTATAAATCCTCTTTTTTGTGTTTCAAGTCCGGTTTCGGCCCTGACTCACAAGATGGGTAGCATTATAGAGGCAGGGGAAAAAGCTGTCAAGCGGGCGCGTTGACTCATCGTCAATTTAATGTGGCGAGTATTTATAGTACTAAAGTACAGGGGCTGCCCTCGGTGCGGGAACTGTCTTCGGCGTGAGGGACAGCCTCCGGGGAAGAGCGCTTTTTGGGGAAATGGTGCGGATATGGATCGGGGCGTTACGGGGGCGGCAGCCCCCGTAGAGGGGGTAGCGGAGGACCAAGCGGAGATCGATGTGGACGCGCCGCAGGCGCAGGTCTTTCGACCGGAGCGCAGTGTCCGGAGCGAGGGGGAGACTTCCCCCTTCTTAGGCTGGCAATGCGGGGAGTATTTTTTTCGCGTCGTTAAATTCGCAGTCCATATCTTCCATCAACCACTTGTTTTTCATGTCCGCGCAGCGGGAAGGGTCCGGATTGAGGATATGGTCAGGTATGTTGAGCTTTTCGCCGAAAAAATACGCTTCATTTTCGTAGAGGTGTTTCATAAACTCGTCGTAGGGCCTGCGTTTTTCGCCAAACCACCCTATTTCGGCCAGGGCTGCCAGGCGATAATAGGTGTTAAACGCCAATTTGGAATAACTTTTAACCGATTCGGTCCACAAAGGAGCCTCAACGCCGATAATGTTTTCCGGTTTCGCGACTCCCTCCAGGACGGGGTTAAACTGGTAAGACTTTTTAAGCGGTGTCCACACATAAGGATAATCCATATAAAAATACCCGCAATTCGCTATGATAGTCTGCTGGCCCTCGTTGATCCTCTGAACCGTTTTTTCGCGAAGTTTATCGCGGTCGTCCCAATGATAGCAGATCACGGAAGCATCCGTCTCCTCCATGCCGTCATTATAGAGAATCGCTTTAATGTTTCGTTTTTTCAGACTGTCGCGGAAGAAGTTTTTTGCATACAATTTCAAATCTTCGACACGATCCGTCCCCAACTCTCTCATTTTCGACTGGCATTTCGGGCATGTCTCCAAGTGGGTCAGCAGAACTTCGTCAAACCCAAGATGAAAAGTCTTTGCCGAAAACAAATCCGCCAGAGTGTGAAGCAGCCCGTCCATAAACCGCATCGCATTGTCGTTTCCAATACAAAGCGTATTTTCCAACACGCCGAAAGTCCCCGGAACCTCGATTTGCTCGCCGGAACAGGACAATTCAGGATATGCAGCAATGATCGCGCTCAAATGGCCCGGCATATCCAGCTCCGGAATTACCTCAATACCGCGTTCCGCCGCATAAGCGACGATACCACGAACTTCTTCTTCAGTGTAAACCCCCGCGTAAGGGGTGTTGTCGCGGAATTCTTTCTTGCCAAAACCGCCGTAATCGGTAAACGACCGCCGTGCCGCAATTTCCTCAAGTTTTGGATAATCCTTCAAAGCGATGCGAAACCCTTGATCGTCGGCGAAATGCCAATGAAACTTGTTCAGGCGCAGACGATACATGACATCCAAAAGCCGCCGCACCGCATCCGCGCCGAAAAAATGCCTCGACACATCAAGCATCGCCCCGCGATAGCCGTAAACAGGCTCGCCCGGAAACAATTCTTTTTTGAGAGACGATTCATTACCCATAAAACAAGTATAACACAGACCGCAAAGAAAAACAAGCCCGCAACCGCGCCGCTCAGCAATTTAACATCACAAAGTTTTTTAATATTTGGGCGCATTTTTTGCTCCGCAAAAAACCGGGCTTTGCGGGGGTTCCGTCCCGTGCCGGGACCGCTCCGCACCCCTCCAATCCCTTGCGCGGCTGGCGTTAGCCGGGGATCCAAGTGTGGAGTTTTGCTCCGCAAAACTCCGGAGGCACAACCATCATGGGCCCAAACTTGAATCCGCAAAGCGGATTTTACATTCCGCCTGTTCATGGGACCAAACTTGAATCTTCATGGGCCAAAGCTTGGAGCCGTAAAATGGGTCTGCGAACCGCCTGGGCAAAGCGGGTTTGCGAACCGATCCATAGGGCAGACCCCGGCCTGCGATCACGGCCATTTGATGTGCGCCGCCGCGTGTTTTATCCCGCCAACCGCCCCTTTTTCGCCGAATTCCCCGGTACTCACGCCCAATCCCGCCGCCGTATCCGCCAATCACGGCGTAAAAACGCCGAATTTGCGGCTGCGGCGCAACCGTCTGAGCACACCTCTCCTGCGGCCGCAATTGGCCGAAAATTTGAGACCGGGTAAAAAGCCGTTTTCGCCGTTATCCGGGCCGGTTAGCCGTGCGAAGCGGCGGTGCGGCGGGGTAAATCGGGCCTTAAACGGGTTTTTCCCGCCCGCCGCCCCGTCCGGGGTCTGCCGGCCCCTGCTGATCTTTCAACAAGAACCGGATTCAAGCAAGGATGAAAACGCGCGGCGTTTTCGCCCCCGGCAGGGGCACCCCGGGGCCAATCCTTGATGCGCATTGTTAATACTTTGCAAGCAGAAGCACTATACCTCTATCGGAGACTCTGCGTTTGAGAACAACCAGTTAACCCGCGCAACCATCAACGGTTCGGGTACCGCTATCGAAGGGACGGCGTTTTTGAATGAGTGGTTAATCAGCCTGACCATCGGGGCCAACGCCTCCATTGCTGATGAGACCGCATTCTATGGACGATTTAAGCAAACTTACGATGGTAATAACAAACAGGTGGGACGTATACCCGTCCTTACGGCGACCAGGCCACGAACTGGACAAAGTAATAGAGAGCCGTGCAGACGGGGCCATCCTTCGCGGTAGCAAGGGATGGCCCTTTTTGTTTGCGGCGCGGGATAAAGAGCCGCCGATTGCGCAGGATTGAATAAAAGAGCCACAGATTACGCTGGTCATGCTCGCTATAAAATTCGCGCCGCCATTTGGCGCAATCTGTGTAATCTGTGGCTAAAAACGTCGATCATTGGGATTATGCTCACCCCTTGGGGTGCTGGCGGTTCGTGCGCAAGGGAGCGTGAATCCGCTTCGCGGATTTACTTCTGGAGTTTTGCGTTGCAAAACTCCACGCCTGGTTCCACGGCTAACGCCGCCGCGCAAGGGATTGGAGGGGTGCGGAGCAGCCACGGCGTAGCCGGGGCCTGGCCCCGCAAAGCCCGGTTTTTTGCAGAGCAAAAAATGCGCCCA
>JAISCO010000399.1 GCA_031265535.1 Spirochaetaceae bacterium
AAAAAAATACGCCCATAAAAAGGGGTTTTATGTGCTTGAACAGTCCGGGGACACGCTGAAACTGGACGTTCCCGAAGGCTTCAACCCCAAGATGTGGTAAACTTTTCACAAATTAACAACGAGGAGTAAACAAGGAAAAAGGAAAAGGTAAAAGATAAAAAAGGATTAACAATTATCAATGAGTAATTAACAATGAAGAATGAGGACAGGCGCGTATGCCAATCGCCGTTTTCGGACATGAAGGCACGGAGTGGAGGCCGCTTTGGGTATGTTAGCGCGGAGCGCATGTAAACCCGCTGGCGGGCGCGGAGCGTATGAGAAACCCACTGGTGGGTTGATTACACTAAACACAAATAAATATAAATACCCGTGAAGTCGAATAAATTGTGTAACATGGGTATAAAGAGATACTTTTTCTACTTTTTTGACTTATTCGACTTGGCGGTAAATTCTATCTTTTAGTCTAATCAGTCTACTATCATATTATTTTCATTAAAAATTATTTCATCCATTCAGAAATATCTTTTGCTGATACTCCCCATTCCACGCGGTTTTCTTCATACTTGTGCGTACAGTATCGGCAAAACGGGACCGGATTATTCAGAAATCTGAATATTTCGTCAACCGTTTGAATTTTGTAAATGTCTATATAATCCGCATCCGAAATGGAAAAATTCTGATTAAAGTATTCGTTAAAAATATTTATGTGCGCGGCAATGGCGCACATATACAGCTTGCCGTGTTCAAGAGCCGTACACGTATTGGAAAAGGGGCATTTCCGATAACTTTGTAAAATATCCTGCTTGCCGGATTTATCCAGAGCCAAATTGAACATAGTTTTGTTTTTCCCCGGTTCGTAATCTATATACGATAATTTAACGACCCATTTTTTTGACAAGCTGTCTATCGCCGCATTGTCAAGTTTTACAGGGTAGTGCGTTATCATTATTTCAACATCGTTTGCTTTGCACGTCTGCCAAAATATATCATCCTGTCTTGTTAATAATGTTCCATTTGTAAGAATTTGCAGCCGCGTACTTGGATTTGGGAAATAGTTTCGCGTTATCTTAATTATGTCATCAAGCCTTTCGTGCAGCAACGGTTCGCCGCCAAGCAAACGGATGGTATCAACTTTGCTGCCGGCAAGCAGCGACATTCTCGCGATATCCTTTTCAAATTCCGCGGCATCAATGAAATACGGTTTTGAAAGTGGTGAAAAATTACTACAGTTGCAGCAGTTAAGATTGCAGTGGTCTACGACATGAACCTCAAAAAACAATCCGCTTCGCTGATGATGTTTGCCGTACCTTTTCCAGTAATTCCAATAAATAGCGTGTAGTACAGGAAGCTCGAAAGGCAGTTTTTGGTATACTTTTCCCAAGAACCGAACAATGCCGTTTAGTATGTTTTTGCGGGGGGGGGGGGGGCAATTATCATATTATTTCTCCTATTTTTTTCTTGAAACAGAAGTTGCTCTGCCAAACGGACACGCCATTGAACGCGGATTTATACAAAATAACCTTCATCAAGATTATGTTTACCATGATAAATTCATTTTGTCAATACTAGAGTTGTTCATACTAGAGTTGTTCAAAAACTTCAGTTTTTGAACAACTTCCGTTTAAAACCTGCAAAATGCCGTGCATTTTGCGCGACTTGTGAGACAACTAACCGAGTTGTCGAACAAGTCCACTATCTGCCTCGTCCTGTCGGCCTCGTCCGCAGCAATTCCGATTTCAAAAAAATATGATATGAGCCTCCCCGCCGCAAACGCGCTACATTTGACCCACAGAATTTTTTAACCGCAAAGTCGAAGAAGTCGAAGAAGTTTTCATTCAAACTGCTCAAAACTTGAGCCGTTTTAGCCATTCTTTCTGGGAAATTTGGCGCTTATACCCTTTCTTCTTTTACTTTTTTGACTTCGTGGTAAATCTTCCTTTACGGCACAGTGTAATCATGCCCCGAGTTGTGGGTCAAGTTTAGGGCAAATGGTGAGGGGTGGCGGAAGACGGCCGTAGGCGGGCTGTAGACAGGGGCCTTTAAACATTTATAGGCAACAGTAAGTTTTTCGAGGCCTACGCCATGCTGCCACATACTCACACATGCTCACTAGCAGCCTGTTGCACTTGTGGTTTTTTTCGGCACTTGTTCACCAGCGGTGAATTTGCCGAAAAACCACGATTTATGGGCTGCTGTGAACCTGAGCTTCTACGAAGCTTGGGTTCAATGGAAGAGAGCAAGGTAAAATCGCCTGATAGGCGGCGCCTAATCGGCGATTTTTTGATGTTTTTTGCGCGAAGCGCAACAAACTCCTAGCAAAACCTTAACCCAAGCCGCCGTTAGGCGGCGTTCCCAGCGCCGCTGGGGCGCATACCGTCCCGTTATGCGCAATTTTTCTATAAATATATATAGGTTATAGACTTACGCGGGTGGGATAAAAACTCGTCTACAAATAGTCTACAAAACACCTCTATAATTTTAGCGGCGGTAATGATATAGTAACCGTAGAAAAACCCGCCGTTAATGGCGTTAATGATGCGATGAGCCTCCGCGGGGCAAGCGCGAATGGGGGCGGTGCGGTATCTTAAACATTGTATTGGTTTGAGCGGAGGCTCGATCGGGTAAGGAAATTTATAATACCGTCTGGTTTAATACTAAATTTTTGTAGGCGGCGCAAACAAGTTTGCATTCTTATTTGAGCCGCCGCATAGGCGCAAACAAGGCAAGCGCGCAAAATTTGCGGCGGGGTATTAAACCAGACTTTGCGAATAAGGACGGGTTAATCTTTTGGAGAAATAACGAATGGACGAAAAAATAATTTTTTCATTGATAGACAAATTTAATTCAAGCTCGATGACCGAGCTTGAATTTTATGACGGCGGACTGCGTCTTAGCCTTCGTAAAGGCGGCGGCGCGTCAGACAGCAGTCTGCGGCAAACTGAGCATAAATCCCGCGCGGCGGAAAACGCTAATTCCTCTGTGCGCCTTACAATTCCGGCTGATGACAAGACGCTTGCGGACGACTCGGGGCTCGGCGGCGGCGAATACATCAAAAGCCCCATAGTGGGAGTGTTTTACGCTTCATCGGAACCGGACGCCCCGCCTTTTGTAAAGGCGGGGTCAATCGTAAAGGCGGGGCAAATTCTTTGCGTGCTTGAGGCAATGAAGATGATGAACAAACTGGAGGCCGAATTCGACTGCGAAATAGTAGCCGTAAAAGCGTTTAACGGTGAAATGGTCGAGTATGGTCAGGCTCTGTTTGAAGTAAAAAAACTTTAGGAATTTACATTGATAAAACGTCTTTTAATAGCGAATCGTGGAGAAATAGCGGTCCGTATAATCCGTAGCTGCCGCGAGATGGGCATAGAAACTGTAGCGGTATACTCCACGGCGGATGCCGGAAGCCTTCATACACAGCTTGCGGACAAGGCGGTATGTGTGGGGCCGCCGCCCGCCGCAAAAAGCTATCTTGCCGCCGAAAACCTAGCCATGGCGGCGCTGCGCCAAAACTGCGATGCCGTACACCCCGGCGTAGGATTTTTGTCGGAAAACGCCGCGTTTGCGCGTCTTGTACGCAAGGCGGGGCTTCGCTTTATAGGCCCGGAGCCGGATACGCTGGCGCTGCTGGGCGACAAGGTGCAGGCGCGGGCGGCGGCGCTGAGTTTCGGCCTCCCAATTACACCCGGTACAAAAGACGCGGTAGCCGGCATTGAGGCGGCGGAAAAAGCCGTAAAAGAACTGGGATTCCCGGTGATTATAAAGGCGGCGGCAGGCGGCGGCGGCAAGGGTATGCGTATTGTCCGCCAAATAGAAGAACTGTCCGTGAATTTAAAACTTTGTATGCGGGAGGCGGAGGCAAATTTTGCCGACAACAGGGTGTTTATTGAACGCTTTGTCGAAAAGCCGCGCCATGTTGAGCTTCAAATTTTGTCGGACGGCAAGGATTCGGTCTCTATACTTGGCGAGCGGGATTGCAGTGTGCAAAAAAACCACCAAAAGTTGATAGAGGAAAGCCCTTCCCCGGCGGTAAGCGCCGCTATGCGCGAGAAAATGGCTGCCGGAGCGGCAGAAATGTTCCGCGAATTAAAGTATACCGGCGCCGGTACAATAGAATTCCTTGTGGAAGGGGAGGATTTCTACTTTATGGAGGTGAACGCGCGGCTTCAGGTTGAGCATCCGGTAAGCGAAATGTGTACCGGCATAGATATTGTCCGCCAACAGATACTAGCTTGCATGGAAAACCGCATGGATATTAAGAGTGGGACGCAGCCGGCGGGCGGGCACGCGATTGAGTGCCGCGTCAACGCGTTTTCACCGGGAAAAATTACGCGGCTGGAGGTTCCGGGCGGCCCCGGCACTCGATTTGATTCGTTTTTGTATCAGGGCGCGGACGTGCCTCCGTACTACGATTCTATGATTGCCAAACTGATTGTTCACGCGGAAAACAGGAACGCCGCTATAGCCCGCATGTCCAGAGCGCTTTCAGAGCTTGTAATCGAAGGCGTAAAAACAAATCTGACAAGCCAACAGCAGATGATAAGCCATCCGGTTTTCCGTTCCGGCATTTTCGACACCTCGTTCTATGAACAGTACGCCGCCTGCTAAATTGCAAGGCAAGCGGCTTCTCGTGGACCTCAATATTTTTGACACTTGATATCAATGCGCTTCCCTTTTTTAACTCATTTTGAAACTTTTAATTGAAGCTGTTCATTCTGAACTGATGTCGCCGAACTTAGCGCGTATTGTTATATTGAGAGTATGAGTACAATATTTAAGCGAAGGATATTTCAAGCCGCGCTCATAGTTTGCGCCGGACTTCTTATAGTGATCGGAATCGCGCGAGGCGACGCCGCCTCCCTGTTACGAAAAGCGATATTTGTATGTATGGAGTGCATAGGAATTGCTTAAACGGCGCATAATACAAACACTGTCCCTGCTACTATACAATGCGGATATGGCCAAGTTCAAAACCGGCTCAATATCAAAAAGCCAATTAAAGTCCGTCTGCGTTCCGGGTCTGAACTGTTATTCCTGCCCGGGCGCTATAGCGTCCTGTCCGCTCGGAGCCTTACAAAGCGCTCTGGCGGAGGGGCGCGTTCCGTTCCTTGTAGGCGGCATAATTTTACTGTTTGCGGTAATGTTTGGCAGGACTGTGTGCGGTTTTTTATGCCCCTTTGGATTGATACAGGAGCTTTTATACAAGATACCATCGCCAAAACTGCCTAAAAACGAGATTACACGCAGATTGACCTTGCTAAAATATGGTTTTCTTGCCGTTCTGGTAATTGGACTGCCGCTCGCGGCCTTTGTCTCTCAGGGTTACGGCGCTCCATTTTTTTGCGAATTTGTCTGTCCGGCAGGCACGCTCGAAGCGGGGCTCCCGCTTGTCTTGGCTAATGAGGGTATCCGCGGCGCGGCCGGCGCTCTTTTCATCTGGAAACTGGGCGTACTTGCCGTGATTGCCGCGCTGTCCGTATTCTGTTTCCGCGCCTTCTGCCGTTTTGTATGCCCGCTTGGAGCACTGTACGGTTTATTTAACAAGTATGCCGTATTTGGCTTACATTTTAACGCGGCATCTTGTATTCATTGTGAAAAATGTATAAAAAAATGCAAAATGGATACAAAAGTTGTTAATGACCGCGAATGTATTCGCTGCGGGCAGTGCGTGAACGATTGTCCTTCACGCGCGTTAACGCACAGTTGAGCCGGCTTCAAAACTTCAATTTTGAAGCCGGCTCAGGTTTTTGATTACAAGGCGGCGATTCCACCGCCTTGAATTTGAGAAATCATTAACGCTTTGCGTTAATGTTATATAACAAGGCGGCGATTCCGCCGCCTTAAATTAGGAGAAATCATTAACGCTTTGCGTTAATGTTATATAACAAGGCGGCGATTCCGCCGCCTTAAATAGGAGAAACCATGAACTTTATTAAATTTGATACCCGCGTATCAAAAAGGATCATTCTCTGCGCCGTCATCCTAATGGCTGCCGCCGCAGTGTTCGCAAATGAACTTGTGGTTGGACAAGCAGCCCCGGACTTTACTTTCATGAGCGCCGTACCGGCTAAACAGCAGAAACTTTCCGACTACAGGGGAAAACCGGTCGCCCTGCATTTCTGGGCCGCGTGGTGCGGCCCGTGCGTCCGCGAACTCCCGCTCATTTCCGCTCTTAGTTCCTCAAAATCCGATGATATTACTGTCCTCGCGGTAAACTGCGGCGAAACGGATCGTTATGTTTCTTCATTTCTTTCAAAAAGAAAGCTGCGCCTCAACATTGTGATGGACAGAGACAGCTCGATTTCGGCTCTGTACAACATAGACGCCATTCCGCAGACTTTTATGATAGACGCGGACGGCATTATTCGTTCGATACGAGTCGGTTCCTATACCAAAACAGAGTTAGATAGGGATGTCTCTGCCATGATTAAATGAATGTACCTTGAGCGATGAACCGGCGCAAGTCCGAGGGGGGGGGGGGGGGGTTACGGGCGGCCCAAAAAAGAACCCCCGGGGGGGGGGTAAATTTGAGCGCACGTCCGGGTTTTTTTGAAAGTATTTTGGTTTTTTTT
>JAISCO010000048.1 GCA_031265535.1 Spirochaetaceae bacterium
GCGCTTAAAACTGTAGTTCCTTCTTTTTCATTGCAGCACGTCCGTCTAAGCGTCAAAGGCGTACAGGCATTTCATGAAGACCCGGTGCTGTTTAATCTTGTAGAATTAACGAGGCCCTAAATGACAGTAAAATTAGGACGTACCGGACTCATTGTAAATAAGCATGGATTTGGAGCGCTGCCTATTCAAAGGCGTTCTGTTGATGACGCCGTACCCATACTGCGCGGCGCGTTTGACGCGGGTATAAACTATTTTGATACGGCGCGTATGTATACAGACAGTGAAGAAAAAATCGGGCGTGCGTTGGGAACAGTGCGTAAACAATTTATTCTTGCCACAAAAACAACGGCGGAAAACGGTGTTGAACTGCGTGAGCATCTGGAAACAAGCCTGCGGCTTTTGAAAACAGATTATATTGACGTGTACCAATTTCATAACCCTGAACACTTCCCAAAACCCAATGACGGGACGGGGCTTTATGAGGCCGTGTTAGAAGCAAAAAATGCGGGAAAGATACGGTTTATAGGAATTACAAATCACAAAATAGGCGTGGCGATTGAAGCTGGGGAAAGCGGTTTGTACGACACGATGCAATTTCCTTTCAGTTATATTTCAGGTGAAAAAGAAATTGAACTTGTAAAACTATGCGAAAAAACAAATACCGGTTTTATCGCCATGAAGGCTCTTTGCGGCGGTCTTTTGAATGATATTGGAGCTGCCGCCGCGTTCATGAATACACAAAGCAATGTCGTACCGATCTGGGGTATTCAAACTATGAACGAGCTTGAAAAATTAAAAACGGCAATAAAAAATGAAAAATATCCAAACGCCGCGCAATCGGCGCGGATTGAACATGACCGCGCCGAGCTGCAAGGGGATTTTTGCCGAAGCTGCGGATATTGCCTTCCATGTCCCGCCGGAATAAAGATATTTAACTGCGCCCGTATGTCGCTGCTTTTACGGCGTATGCCCCCCGCGCAATGGCTTACGGAACAGTGGCGGCAGGAAATGGAAAAAATTAATAATTGTATAAACTGTGGGCATTGCAAAGAACACTGTCCATATAAACTTGATACCCCGGCTCTTCTTAAAAAAAATTACGCCGATTATCAAACTTTTTTACGGGAGCAATGAGCAGGGAACTTTTTACCTTTTACCTTTTCCTTTTTACTTTATTTGTGGAGGGTTTGTATGGACGAGAAAAGACAACCGGGAAGCCCTGAGCGTATCCCCTGGCATCCGGCTTTTGCTCAGGCTATCCGCATGGAACTGGAACAGTATAAAGACCTTCTCGAATTCCATGACGAATTCCGGCTTACCTCGGAGCCTCTGGAAATAGACGTGCTTATCATCAAAAAAGCGCCGGAGCTTACCATTGACAAGAACATTGCCCGGATATTCAAGAGCGTCAACCTGGTGGAGTACAAGAGCCCTGAGGATTATGTCTCTGTCTATGATTTTTACAAGACGCTGGGCTATGCCTGCCTTTACGCGGCTTTCAACAGGCATGATGTGCGGGAGATGACGGTTACCATTGTTGAGACCCGCCATCCTAAGGAACTTTTTAAGTACATCCGCGAAGACGAAAGGTGCGCTGTGGAAGAAGAATCGCCGGGGATATACCGGATAACGGGGTACTGGATGCCGATACAGGTGATAGAAAGCAAAAAACTATCGCCGGACCAGAACCTGTGGCTTAAAGGGCTGAACAGAGAATTGAACACGGAAACAGCGGGTAGTATATTGAAAGTGAGCCGGAATAAGAACGGGCCTGATATAGCGGCGTATCTGTACGCGGTGTTGCTGGCGAACGCAAAAACGATACAGGAGGTATTGAAAATGGACAAAACAGAAGAAATAACGCTTGACGAAGTTTTGGAAGAAGCCGGACTAACTAAAAAATGGGAAGAGCGCGGCGAGGAGCGCGGCGAGAAGCGCGGCGAGAAGACCGCGTGGGAAAAAGTCCTAACCCTGCTGAAACAGGGCTACACAGTGGATGAACTGGAACGGATGGCTCCGGGCGGGCAATGAGAAGGAAGAAGGAAAAGGTAAGAAGTAACAAGGAAAAATGAACAAAACAGAAGAAATAACGCTTGATGAAGTTTTGGAAGAAGCCGGACTAACTAAAAAATGGGAAGAGCGCGGCGAGAAGCGCGGCGAAAAGACCGCGTGGGAAAAAGTCCTAACCCTGCTGGAACAGGGATACACAGTGGATGAACTAAAACGGATGGCGCCGGGCGGGCAATTAGGAATTAGGAATTAGCAAGCATTAACACTGCGTGTTAATGCTTGGTCATTCAAAGACGGTATACGCCGAATAGTTTTGAATGACAAAAAAACTTTTTCGACTTTTTCGACTTCGTGGTTAAACAATTCTGTGGGTCAAGTGTAGGATTTATAGGAGTAATTATGTGTGGAATTACCGGCTTCATTGGATATGAAGAAGCGGCGCCGATTCTAATAAGGGCGCTAAAAAAACTTGAATACAGGGGTTACGATTCGGCTGGAATTGCTATAATACATGACGAAAAAATTTTTGTCCGCAAAATGAAGGGGCGGATAAATTTGTTGGAAGAGTCGCTTGTGGAAAATCCTTTGAGCGGGCAGGCGGGCATAGGGCATACACGCTGGGCGACGCACGGTGAACCTTCCGATATAAATTCACACCCGCATACGGATTCAGACGGCAGTATAGCGATTGTGCATAACGGAATAATCGAAAATTATATAAAACTTAAACAGTGGCTTCAAAGCCGCGGCGTTGTCTTTCTAAGTGATACGGATACAGAAGTAATTGCTCATATAATAAATCATTTTTACCGGAATGGAAACGGCGCGATACTTCAAGCCGTAATAGAAACATTAAAATTATTGGATGGATCTTACGCGCTTGCCGTGGTCTGCGCCGATTACCCCGACAGAATAATAGCCGTGCGCAAGGACAGTCCGCTGATCGCGGGTTCCGGCGCGGCAGGTTCTTTTATCGCCTCTGATATTCCGGCGCTTCTTGAGTATACTCATGATGTATATTTTTTGAATGACGGAGAAATCGCCGTTTTGTACAGGGATCATATAGAACTTCGCGGCAATGAAGGCGAAATTATTCTGCGTGCAACAACGCATATTGATTGGGATGCCGAAAGCGCCGTAAAAAATGATTTCCCGCATTTTATGCTAAAAGAAATTTTTGAACAACCGAAAGCGATGGAAGACGCGCTGCGTCCGCGTCTAAAAAAGAATGATCTTAATAATGCTCTTAATAATACTTTAATTGATTTTGATGAAATAAAATTTGACGAAAACTGGGCGGACGCGCGGCGCATAGTAATAACCGCGTGCGGTACGGCGTATAACGCGGGGGTAATCGGCAAATACGCATTTGAGCATTTTGCGCGTATTCCGGTGGAGGTTGATATTGCGTCGGAGTACCGTTACCGCAATCCAATTTTCAACAAGCATGATATATTTATTGTGATAAGCCAGTCCGGGGAAACGGCGGATACGCTTGCCGCGATGCGTCTGATAAAACAAAACGGAGGGCGTGTTATCGCGATAACAAACGCGCCCGGCTCAACTTTATCACGCGAGGCCGATACCACCGTGTACACTTATGCCGGTCCTGAAATCGCGGTAGCCTCAACAAAGGCTTTTACATCTCAAGTGATGTGTATATACCTTTTAGCCCTTGAATTAGGGCGTTTCCGCGGGCATATTCAAGGCGGCTTGTATCAAAAATATATTGCGGCGCTTTCCGCGATTCCGGCGCAGGCGCGGCAGATATTGGACAAAAAAGAAGTGATTCAACGCTTTGCCTCGCGGCAGTACAATAAGACAAAAATGTTTTTTATGGGCAGACAGTTTGATTACCCTGTGAGCATGGAAAGCGCGCTTAAATTAAAAGAGATAAGCTATACTCATTCCGAAGCGTTTGCCGCTGGCGAATTGAAACACGGCCCCATAGCGCTCATCGGCGCCGATACGCTTGTGATAAGTTTTGCCACGCAAAAGGTTCTGTTTGAAAAGATGGCTTCTAACATACGCGAGGTAACATCACGGGGCGCGGCGTCCCTTGTAATAACGTGGGAAGGCGGCGATTTCTTTGACACAATAACAGACGAAACATTCGCGCTGCCCAAAACGGAAGATTGTTTTTCGCCGCTGCTTGCCGTAATACCGGCACAGCTATTTTCATACTATTGCGCTATCCAACGCGGAAACGACCCTGATAAACCACGTAACCTCGCAAAAAGCGTTACTGTAGAGTGAGCGCTGAGTCCATACCAGATGATGTTTAGCGCACTGTTTTGCGGGCAAAAAGCGTTACTGTAGAGTGAAAACTGAGTCCATCCACGATGATGTTTAGCGTACTGTTTTGCGGGCAAAAAGCGTTACCTAAGAATATTTTATATCAAAGTCGAAAAAGTCGAAGAAGGAAAGAGAAAGAGGGGCCTCTTAAAAACTTATTCTACTTCTTTGACTTCGCGGTTCATAAAATACCCACTGTTAAAATCGTGTACAAACACTAGGAGTTTGTTGCGCTTCGCGCAAAAAACATCAAAAAATCGCCGATTAGGCGATTTTTTACCTTGCAAACTCCATTGAACCAAAGGTTCGTAGAACCTCAGGTTCACAGCAGCCCATAAATCGTGGTTTTTGCGGCAAATTCACCGTAGGTGAACAGTGCCGCAAAAACCTACAATGGACCGAAGGTCCACTGCAACAGGCTGCTAGGGGGCTTTCCTTGGGCGTAGTACGATGTGAACGCATAGCGATGTCTCCCTACGGGAGAGTGGAGGATGACGGTAACAGTGAGCAGTGAACTGTTAGCAGTGCTGACAACTGTTCACTGCTCACTCACTCATCTCTTATCTGCATTCCCGCAAGCCCGACCCCCTCACAGGGCCAGGAGAGCGGTCATCACGACACCCGTGATACCGGTGTCACGACACCCGTGATACCGGTGTCACGACACCCGTGATACCGGTGTCACGACACCC
>JAISCO010000059.1 GCA_031265535.1 Spirochaetaceae bacterium
GGGGGGAGATGAATTTATTCTTCAAACTATGGTCAAACGTAATAGTAATATAAGGCGGCTTAAGGCTTCCTATCTGTTTCCCGAAATCGCGCGGCTGCGGCGGGAGTTTGCGGAACTTCACCCGGACGCTAAAATTATCAGCATGGGCGTGGGCAACACCACAGAACCCATACTGCCGCATATCGCCGCGGGCTTAATCGAAGGAGCGCGGCGGCTTGAACGGGCGGAGACATACTCCGGCTACGCGGACGAAGGACTTGCGGAACTGCGCGAGCGGATCTCCGGCGTGTACTACAAAGGCATGTTCGGAATCGATGAAATTTTTATCAGCGATGGCTCAAAGTGCGACATAGGACGGCTGCAAACATTGTTTGGGGCAAAAGTAAATGTCGCGGTACAAGACCCGTCTTACCCGGTTTATGTAGACGGCTCCGTTGTGGCAGGCGCGGCGGGACGGGAGGATGTTCCGGCAGGCTACAGCGGCATCAGCTATCTGCCCTGCACGCCGGAAAACAATTATTTTCCCGATATTTCAAAAATTAAAAACGACAGCTTAATATATTTTTGTTCGCCAAATAACCCGACAGGGGCGGCGGCTACAAAACACCAGCTTACCTGTCTGGTGGCGGCGGCGCTGAGTACCGGCTCAATCATAGTATATGACGCGGCTTACTCGGATTACATCCGGGACGCCGCGCTGCCAAGGAGCATTTACGAGATCCCCGGCGCGTATAAATGCGCGATTGAAGTAAACTCATTCTCAAAATCGGCCGGTTTTACAGGAGTACGGCTTGGCTGGAGCGTTGTTCCCAAAAAAATATATTTTGCGGACGGCGAAAGCGTCAACGCGGATTGGTCGCGTCTTACCGCAACGATTTTTAACGGAGCGTCCAACATCTCCCAGTATGGCGGACTCGCCGCTCTGGACGCGGAAGGGCAGAACGAGATACGGGAGATGACCGGTTTTTATCTTGAAAACGCGCGTTTGATACGCGAAACGTTGAAAACATTGAAGATAGACTGCGTGGGCGGGGATAATTCGCCGTATATTTGGGCGCATTTTCCCGGGCGCGCCAGTTGGGAGGTATTTGCCGAACTGCTGGAAAAACATCATATCGTAACAACGCCGGGGTCCGGTTTTGGTCCGGCAGGCGAATCATTTATCCGCTTTTCCGCCTTTGGCCACCGCGCCGGAATTGAGGAAGCGTGTGACCGGCTGCTGAAAGGGATGAAGGGATAGCAGCAATTAACAATTAGCAATGAAGAATGAGGAGTAAACAAGGAAAAGGTAAAAGGTAAAAGGGAAAAAGGAAAACCTTACCTTTTACTTCTTACCTTTTACTTGCATGGGGGGTAGGATGCTTCATGAAACCGGATACGATAAGCGGCGCGTAGAGTGGGCTTTGGCGCGTTGTAACAGTACGCATAGTAAAGAAACTGCCGCAATCGTTGAAGGAATGGGACTCGACGCGGACTGCGTTATAGCCGCGTTGCTTTTTGATTCTTGCAAAGATGAGGCCGGTAAAAAAATTATAGCCGGGGAATTTGGTGAAAGCGCCGCGCTTTTAGCCGAAAGCGCGGCAAAAGTTTTAAAACTTTCCGCAAAAGATAAATCGACAGCCGAAGCTGAAAAAATCAGAAAAATGCTGTTCGCCATGATTGAAGATATCCGCGTAATATTTATATGCCTTGCGGAAAAATTGCAAAGTATGCGGACAATAAACGATTTTCCGGAGGACGAGCGTAAAGGAATCGCGCAGGAATGTCTTGACATTTACGCGCCGCTGGCAAACCGTATCGGAATCTCGTGGTTAAAAGACGAGATGGAAGACCTTTGCCTTAAACAATTAAGCCCCGACGTATATTTCCAGATAAGCGGCATTGTCGCGCTTAAACAAAACGAGCGCGAACATTTTCTCAAATTTGTAAAATCGCTTGTCTATGCCGAAACACAAAAACGCGGAATAAAAATCGAGGTAAAAAGCCGCGCCAAGCATTTTTATTCGATATATCAAAAAATGCGCAAACGAAACAAAGAAGCGGGTGATCTGTACGACCTTTTTGGACTTCGCATACTATGCGGCAGCGTGGAAAACTGCTATTCGCTGCTCGGCATGATTCATACTTTATGGAAACCCATAGACGGGCGCTTCAAAGATTATATCGCCATGCCCAAAGCCAACGGCTATCAAAGTCTGCATACAACTGTGCTGGCCTTTGACGATACAACAGGAAAATCCACCGGTAATATGCTTGAAATACAGATAAGAACCTTTGATATGAACCATACGGCGGAGTATGGCTATGCCTCGCACTGGATTTACAAAAAAGGGCCAAGCGCGGAGCCGGCGCGTGAAAATGACATTCAATTAGTAAACAGGCTTAAAAATATAGCCGGTAATTTTGATGATGCGGCTCTGGAAGAAATAAAAAAAGAATTCCTAAAAGATTCGATACTCGTGTTCACGCCGCAAGGGCGGGTGATAGAGCTGCCGCAGGGGGCTACGCCTATTGATTTTGCTTACAACATACACACGGCCATAGGGAATCATTGCCTTGCCGCGAAGGCTGACGGCGCAATCATTCCGTTGAGCAGACCCTTGCAAAATACACAAATTGTCGAGATACTTACGGCCCAAAACGCGCACCCCCATAGCAACTGGGCGCGTATTGTTAAAACATCAAAGGCCAGAAGCAAGATACGCGCCTGGCTTGCGTTGAATGACGCCGCTGTTCAGCATGAAAAAGCGGCGGCGGCAAAAAAGAAGCAGGAAGAGCACAAGCCGCATATTAAAGAAATCCAGCCTGCCGCGCCTGAAAAAACGGAACAGACCGCGCCTTTGCGAGTACTGGTGCAGCACGAAAAAAATATGCTGTTCCGTTTCGCAAAATGCTGCAATCCCGCGCCGCCGGACGAAATTACGGGCTATGTATCACGCGGGCGGGGCATAATAATTCACCGCAAAAATTGCCCGTCCCTTCCGCACATCGCGGAATTTGAACAACGCCGCATAGATGCCGAATGGGAAGAGCCGCGGTTAGAGCTATAGCGGCGGTAAAAACAATTATAAAGGAAAAAGGAGCAATGAAGAATGAAGAATGAAGAATGAGGAATGACAGCAATTCTTACCTTTTCCTTTTTATCTTTTCCTTGTTGTCCTCATTGTTAATTGCTCATTTATGTTGGGTTTACATGAGCTCCGCGCTAATCGAGTATGGTTATTTCAACGCGGCGGTTAAGTCTGCGTCCGGCATCCGTGTCGCCGCCGCCTACAGGTTTTGTGCCGCCCCAGCCTTTGTAAATGAAACGTCCCGCCGGTATGCCGCGGGCGGCAAGCTCGTCAACTATGCGTTTTGCGCGTTCTATAGACAGCGTCATTTCGGCTTCCGGCCTTCCTGTCGCGGCGGTGTGCCCTTCTACCAGAAATGTCCTGCCCTCAACCCCAGCAAGAGAGGCGGCTATCCGGTCAAGCCGCGCCGCTTCTTCGGGCAGCAGTTCTGAGGAATCGCTTACAAACTGTAAGTCACGAATCGACAGGCGCAGACCCGCGTCTACCGGCTCAAGCTCGATTCCATTCGCGCTTTCTATATCTTTTTTTATCTTCCCGCTGTCAAGCGGCGTTATACCTTGAGCGAAACATAAAGTAAAGCCCTTAAAACGTACCGTTTTACCATCGTCCCATGAAAAAGTTTCGTCAAGCGTATCACGTGAAAGCAGCATTATGCCGTTTTCTACCGCTATCAGTATTGTAACGTCATGTTTCCCCGTCAATTTGCTCAAGCGGGACGCGGCATCCGCATTGCCGGATATTTGTTTTGCGTTGGAAAAATCCGTATCGGAATTGTAGCTCGCCTCAATCCTGTAGACGGGAATGCCTTTGTAGTCTTCGATGCCTTTGTACTCGTAAACCGCGGTAAAGGGCGCCGCCAGCAGTCTGCCTTCGTTAAGCGGGTCTACGGCGCGTTGTCCGGCGGCTTTCCATGTATCGCCTTCCGTTATTTCGGATTGCGTGTAAAACGGGAAGCTGCGGAGAGAGGGAAAACCCCTGTCCTCCTCAATACGCATCCCCCCTTGCGCGTTCAATGTAAAATTGACCGGAACGACGGCGTTTACGGGACGCGCGTTCTGCCTCGTATCGCGGAGCGTCTCCTCCATTACGATAAAGCTTCCTTTGTAACGTGTTGCTCCGTTGTTGTCTATGCCCGACGGATTGATCGCGGCGCGGACTTCGCGGTATACGTGTCCAATGTACTTCCCGTTGTCGTAACGGGAAAAATCGGAGCGTTCCGTCATTGTATACGGCTCTGTTGTCTGCGCCTTAAAGTTTAGCGCGCTGCCGGTAACCACGGATGTTAAAAAGATAAACGCGGGTAATAGAGCGTTTGTAAAAAACCATTTATACGCCATATTCATAGAATCTCCATTTTTCCCCTTTTTAAGTTCATCGGAATCAAATGGCTTTTTTATGACTATATTTAGCGGAACGGCCTTTCATGGCGGGAGATTTGAGGAATATCATTGGACTTGTTCGACACGCGAATTAGGCACGTTGTTAGTTGCCTGCTAGCAAAGAGAGAGCTTGCAAGTCTCGCAAAATGCGCGGCATAATGCGTTAAATTTTGCGGTTTTTAAGTGGTATTTTTTCATATCTGTCCAGCTAATAGCTTGAACTTATCATCCGTGATGCGGAAGCCCGTCCAATCGGACATAGGGATGGCGCCGAGTCCATTATAAAATGCTATTGAGGGCGTATTCCAGTCCAGGCACGACCATTCAAGCCGTCCGCAGCCGCGGTTGTCAGCGATACGGGCAATGTGCCGGAATAATGCCTTACCCAGCCCCTTGCCGCGAAACTCCGGTTTTACAAAAAGGTCTTCGATGTAGAGGCCGGCTTTACCCTTGAAAGTAGAATAGTTGTGAAAAAACAGCGCAAAACCAGACGCTTTACCGTCATATTCCGCAATCAAGACTTCCGCGCTCTTGCCGGCAAAAATTGTTTTGCGTAAATCATCCTCCGTTGCTTCCACTTGATCCAAAAGCCCCTCGTACTCCGCAAGAGCGCAAATAAACTCAAGCAGAAGGGGCGCGTCTTCAATTTGCGCCTCGCGCACACTAATTTTTGCCATATACCACCTTCAATCTTTTGTCTCGCCGTTCAATGACTGCGGGTTGAACTTTGGGATTTCGCTCAGCGCCTCATTTATCAGCGCGTCCAGCCCTATACTGCCGTATAGGGCTGCGGCTTCGTTCAACGGCGCGTGAATTATTGGATGCGGCGGGCTGAAAATCGCGCAGCAATCCGAATATGGCAGAATAGACGTTTTGTATGTGCCGATTTTGACGGCGTATTTTATTATGCTTTCTTTATCGAAAGTGATGAGCGGGCGCAGTACGGGAAGGCGGGAGCGGCTTTCAGCGCAAGATATATTTTCTATCGTCTGGCTGGCGACTTGTCCCAGACTTTCGCCCGTGATAAGACATTTACACCGCTTTTTTGCGGCGAGAGTTGAGGCGCAATCCATCATTGCCATGCGGAGCAGCACGGTTGACCATTCAGGCGGAGCGGCGTCTTTGATAAGCTGCTCAACTTTTGTAAACGATACGACGCTCAGATTGACGCCCATAGCGTATCCGCCGATAATTTCCGCGAGGCGGACAACTTTTTGACGCGCCTCGTCAGGGGTGTAAGGGTAGGCGTGAAAATAAACGGCAAAAATGCGCATACCGCGCAGCGCCGCAAGGTATCCCGCGACAGGAGAATCAATGCCGCCCGATAAAAGCAGCATACCGCGCCCTGAAACGCCCACCGGCAATCCACGCAGCCCTTTGTGCTCTCTGCCGTAAATGTAGGCGCGTTCCCGTATCTCGATATTTATTGTAACTTCGGGCGAATGAACATCTACCGCAAAAGAAGGAAAGGCGCTTACTATACGGTCGCCCGCCATACAGCAAATTTCATGCGAATTAAGCGGAAAACTCTTGTCCGTCCGCCGCGCTTCCACCTTGAACGAACGCGCCTTAGCCTCGTAAGCTCCCCGCGCTTCGTCAACGGCGGCGGACATCACAGCCTCTATCGATTTTTCACTCTTACGCGCCTTTGCCCAGCCTGTGATTCCGGCAAGCCTTGAAAGCGCGTTTTCACAGGCGGTCTCTGTTTCAGCCGGACAATTAACATAAAGCCGCCCGTCCGTTCTTGTGATAGACGCGCCTGTCCCGCGCAGCATGACGGCAAGATTCCGTATCAACGCTTTCATAAAACTTTCGCGGTTGCCGCCTTTAAGCGCAAGCTCGCCCGGCTTCAAAAGATATAGGGTTCCCCGTTCATTCATGCGCGGTTACCGCCTTTAAGCGTAAGCTCGCCCGGCTTCAAAAGATATAGGGTTCCCCGTTCATTCATGGTCGTCATCATCTTTTAAATTAATCATCTTTTAGATTAGTGTAGCCGTTAAGCCGAATCACGACAAGTTCAGGCGGGTTGAATATACGCGGGAGCATGGGGCGGCGCGTGGTAAGCCCGCGGCTTACTACGATCAGACCGCCGACGGTCTTATATACGCCGCCGGCATACTTGGGGAACAGCCCTTGCCCCGGAGCGTACAAGCCGTTCATCAACGGCGGTAAACGTATCTGCCCGCCGTGCGTATGCCCTGAAAGAATCAGATCGAAACCGTAGTCCGTGTAATGTTTCGCTATTTCCGGCCTGTGGCATAGCAATATCTTGTAGGCGTCGATGCCGGAAATCGCCTTAAAAACCTTGCCGGCTGAACTTGGGTCGTAAAGCGGATCCCATAACTGAATGTTGGGGTCTTCAACGCCGGCAATTACCAGCGGAATACCGTTTACTTCAAGCGGCATATAAGTATCCGACAGGACCTTAATGCCGGAATAGGAGAGTTCCTGCTTTATCTCATCGGCTTTACCGCTGTCGTACTCGTGATTTCCGGTAACATAAAAAACAGGAATTTCGGGCAGCGCCTTTTTTATGCCGTAAAGCAGCAGGCGCGTTCCAATGGGGGGCGCGATGTCATCGAAAATATCACCCGCAAGAACTATTATATCGGGAGAAAGCTCTATTATTCGCCGCAGCAGCGGAGATTGATCCTTCCCGTATATGTCGCTGTGCAAGTCGCTTATCAAGACTATTGTAAGCGTCCGGTTTTCAAAATATGGGGACAAAGGAGCGTCATAGTAAACCGTCCGTAACGAGGCGTGAGCAGCGCAGCTTAATAGTAAAATCGACATAAAAACAGATGTCAGTCCTAAAATAAAATTTCCCCGGTATCTCATAAATTTTTGCCGAAAAGCTATAGAATTACGGCCCGCAAACGCTTCATTTTTAAGATTAAAAGTTTTCAGAAACCACACGAATAAACCATTTGACTTGCTTGATAACACGAAGGTTCCGGAGCCCGATCCGCCTCATGGCGGCGTCCCCAGAGCAGCCGGGATGCATATACATGACTGTTATGTACAGTGTAACCAATCTTTAAGCAATACTTTTTTACGCTCTACAATTTCCTCTCGTCACAGATGACAACGAGAGAAAATTTAGCCTTATATACTTATAATGAAACTATTTACGCAATTGAAGAACATCGTTGGCTGTTCTATTCATGTTTGTTTTTAGTGCAGGGTCCGCTCCATATTCAATTAATAATTCGCGTAATCCTTCTGGATAAGCCGCTGCCGCAAAGTGCAAAACCGTCCAGCCGGCATAATTTTGTTGGTTAATATTAATACCAGCCTTCAACAACGCTAAAACATTGGCAACCTGTCTTTGCTGTACTTGTTGTGCATTGCTATAATATGGCATATCACCTAAAAAATCAATTTTTGCGGTAGTTTCATTTTCAATTACAGGAGACTTCCAGTTAATGCTGGGACCGTACACGGTTATCGCATAAAACAAAGCCGTGTGTTTATTGTTGTCGAGTGTATTAACATCAACACCTGTTTCCAAGAGGAAACGTACCAAATCAACATTGTTGTGTTGCACCGCTATGTGCAGAACACTACTCCCCAAATCAATGACTCTACCCAAAACATCTGTGTCAAACACTTTTGCTCCAATGTCCATACCAAAAGCGTCTATTGCGGCTTTATAATTTTCTGGCTCAACATAAACCAGTATATATGGACTGGTCAACATGCCATTACTGACCTCTTTTGCTATTTGAATTTTTTGTTCAAAAGTCAAATCTTTTTTTGAAAAAAGGTAATAAAAAGCATCCGCATTCTTGTTACAATCAACGCCATCCTCTACCAATACTCGAGCTAAATCATACTGCGAATTTTTTAGGGCATCTGAAAATCTTTCTTCAGGACCTTTAGGCTCTCTAGCTCCTTGTCTTGATGTCACGCAATTAACAAATGCCATGCTAGTTATTAGTATTATGCCAACCAAAATACTAACCGCTCTACTGTATTTACCTATTGATTGGTAAAAATCCTTTGTCATTACATCCTCCTTGGCATTAACCTGCCAACTATATTTTATTACAGATTAACATATCTGCAAAATTTATTCAAGAGTATTTTTTTATCGATAAATATTTTCTCATGATATTTGTCCATATCATATCTCTATTCATTTGAATAATTCTATATCACTCGTATATTCTTTTAAAGTATTTATTCAAAAATCATTATAAGATTTTTAGGGCACATTTCGCATAACGTCCCGGCTGTTTATAATGTTTTTGCAAGTCCAATAAAGGAAACCGTAGGTTTCCAAGGCTTGCAAAAATGTGGGTGGAGTTGAGCGCGGGAGGTGCAGCCGACCTAGCGAAACGGAACCCCGGAGCGACCGAAGGGAGCGGAGCATATACAGTCCTGTTATACGCTGTTTTTTGTTTTAACAGATTTTTCATAATTAAGTTTTTTCATTAATAAATTCATAATTTCATAAAATATTTCTATAAAATTAGTTTTTATTTCACTGCCAGAAAATCGCAAAACTTCTATACCATTATTTTTTAATACTCTATCCCTTTTCCTATCATTAATAAATGCTTCTTTTGAATTATGAAATTCATAACCATCGCATTCAATTAATATTTTAATATTTTCATAAGGTGGTATCCAAATTAACATATCCCCACGAATATTTTTTCCATTTAGAATTTTCTGAAATGTTGGTTGTAACATTATATGAATTTTATTATAAAAATCAAAACCCAAATACATTACGACATCGACATTAATTTCTCGTTTTTGTTTTTCTGTAATGTTATTACCATTTTCAGATTTAACATAATCTTGCAATAGTTTTTCAAAAACATGTAAATTACCGTTAGTTTTAGTTTTAAATAAATTATAACACTCTATTAATTCTTTATAATGTTCTGTTGAATTTTTAATATATTCGATAGGCTTGATTTGAGGCGGAACAACAACAATTCCTAAAAATTGATATTTAAATGAGGTAATTAGTAATGAATATAAAAATAATTTTTCAATAGGTGATTCTGAATAACTATTAATAAAATTCAGGGAAATATCACCAAAGGCTAATGATGTAGTTATGGCTTCATCAAAAAATTCAGTATTTTTTTCATTTTCAAGCAATTCTGCTATGGAATCTTTAATCATAATATGCAAAAATTCTTTTGCAGAATTCTCATTTTGAATTATTTTATCGCCAAAATTATAAAAACCCTGCTTATCCATTTTTATACACTCCGTGTATCCATCCTATTACAATACAAAAATATTGTCAATCATTTTTATAAACAAAATTTTACAAAAAATGGCACATGAACCTCGTGAATATGTGCAGCCTTTTTTATTCGCAGTGGGGTTTAATCCCCGCCGCAAACTTGTTTGCGGCGGGGAGGCTCATTTCCATACTATTTTTATTGTCTTTTCATTTGTAACACAATCTGATAAATACATATTTATTAGATTCTGATATTTTATTCCAGTATCTTTCGCCTGTTTCTTAAAATATTCTATTGTGCCCGTATCTATCCTTATGGTTATTTGTTTCCGCAGTTTTTTGATATAAGGATTTGGTTTTGCCTTAGAAAAATCATATTCTGTTCTCATTTTAATTGCCCCCATATTGTTTCTTTTCATTTGTGGTTGCCTTCCTTGCGGAAAATATCCTTATTTGTTCTTCTTTTTCCTTGTAACAATGACATACAATCAATAAATTTAATGCCTTACTTAATCCTAAAATGATAAAACAATATTCTTCTTTTGAATGATCCAGGTCATAAATTATTTTTGCTTTTGGATCATAAAATACTGTTTTTGCTTCTTCAAAAGAAATAGTATGGGATTTTATGTTCTTCTGGTTTTTATCTTCATCCCATGTAAATTTTATTCCATCCATATTTACATTATAATTATGTTATAGTGGCTGTCAATAGATTTTTCAAAAATTTTGTCTTATTCATTTCTTGTGAGTCGCGAGTTCTTAAACATACGCTATACATAGCGTATGTTTAATCATACATATACCATATATAGCGTCGAATTTGCGGAAAATTCGACAAAATTGGAGAATTTGCGACTCTCAAGCACGTAATCAGTGGACCCGTTATTTTTTATGTAGAAAGCGCCCGTCTCTGCTTCTCCACATACGCGCCCGCCAGCGGGTTTCTCATACGCTCCGCGCCCGCCAGCGGGTTTACATGCGCTCCGCGCCGGCATACCCAAAACGGTCTTCAGCCTCTGCCTTCAGGTTCGCAAATAGCGGTTGGCATACGCGGCTGGCGGAGCGGCTCACTCCTCATTCCTCACTCCTAACTGCTCATTGTTAATTGTTCACTCATCATTCTTCCCTTTTCTATTTGTCCTGTCCACTGATTACACTGATTACGCAAATTACATGCCTAGAAATCAGTGTAATCTGCGTAATCAGTGGCCCCTCATTATTCTGAATCCACGTAATCAGTTGACCCTTTATTATGTAGAAAGCGCCCGTCTCTGCTTCTCCACATACGCGCCCTGCGCGGCCTTCATATTGATCGCCCGCTGTTTCAGCATGGCCTTTTCCAGCATCTCGATACCGGGTGAGCGCAGGATATTGCGGAGCCGCGTATTGTGGGAAGCACACGCCTGATGTAACGCATCCGCCGGGAACCCCTGAACACGCTTTTTCGGGTCCGTCGGATAGGTCATCTCGGCAGATTTATACCTTGTCGCATCCTCCACCACCTCAAGCGACCTCAGCGCGTCCCGGAAAGCCTGAAGCGCGTAGGTCAGACTGTTTCGCGTGTCGGTATCGTCCTTCGCGCAAAACTGTAGTTCTTGAGTCAAAAAATAAACTTCGGCAAGTATAATGGTCTGCGGATCCGCGATACGTTGCGCCTCCTGAAAGGCCGCCAACGCGCGTGCAATGCCGTCTTCGTAGGATATCCGGCCCTGCCGCTCCTTGCCGGGAACGGCAAAGCCCTTTCGCCCATTATCAATATTGTTGGCACCGGTAATAACATTATTTAGCAAGCCAGTCTGGTCCAAATTCCGCCTCCGCCTCCGACAGGTTGTACCGGCCCTTTAAAAGAAAATCCGCGCCGGAAAATTCCTTTACCGCCTTCGCAAGATAGGGTGGCAAAGGCAGTTCTTCCCGCAAAATCCGCGACGCTTCTGCTTCGTTACCGGCTTCCAAGTACTCATGCGCTTTCATTGACACTTCAAGTTTCTCATGAATGGTCATCATTTGTTTCTGCGACATAGTATGCTCCTCTTTTCAAATAAAAGATAAAAAATACTAGATAAAAGATGAGCGTTTGCCTACCCGTTTTCATTAAGTAAAAAGGAAAAAGTAATCCAAGTAAAAGGTAAAAAGTAAAAGATAAAAAGTTACCCTGTTCTTCCTTTTTCCCTCTTCCTTCTTACTTATTTCTTGAACACATCCGCGTAGCCGATTGCCAGACGCCGCCCCAAGCCGACCGCCATGTACTTGCCGTTGCCGTAGGCGACGAATTCGGCGTGGCTGCTGACACCGGGGTATTCTACCAGGGTGCCCGTTTCTCCCCACCATGAGTATGGCTCGGTTATTTCTGTGGCAAAGAGGAGAAGACTTGTGTCCGCTTCTTCCAGCCAGGATATATCCTTGTTCGCTCCGCCGGGCGTGTTCGGCTCAAACGCAACCGCGGCAACCTTGTCTTCAGCCAGTATTACCCAGTTGATGCCGTCCAGTGAATAGCAGTGAACCGTGCTTACATTTGTTTTATGCCCCGCCCCAAAAAACATTTTGACAGACTTGCCGCCGATGATGCCGGCGCCGTACTGGAAAAGCATAGCGTCGCAGTCCGCAACATACCTATAATCCGCTTCGGTTTTTGTTCCGTCCCCTGTTTTTTCCCAGGTTTTGCCGTCATCCGACCATGTGAACCGGCCCCTGTGCCCCAGCACAAGATACCTGCCCCTGCCTCCGTCCGCACGGTCAATATCGCCGTATATCACCTGCCACAGTCTGTTGGGCGAGTCCGCGGCAACGTAAATATTCGGGAGGACATTTAGGACTTTTGTCCACGTTATGCCGTCATAGGACCAGAATACATTCCCCTTGCCGGTGGAGAGGATGAACTTCTTGTCGTTTGGGGGGCCGTCGTAAATAATGCATAGCGTGTCTTCTTGATAGAGAAGCGCCGGGGTTGCATGAATTTCTGTCCACGTCTGGCCGTCATCGTCCGAATATGCCATGACCGGGTAATTGTATCCGCTGATAGAAGGGAGAACATCCGGGTGGTAATCGCTGCCGCCGCCGGCAACCCAGCGGCCTTTGCCCGTGCCGACACCTTCGCCATACGCGAGGGCTTTGATGCCAAACGAGGCGTCACTCACATAGACATCAAACCACTTCCAGCGGTTGGTTTTGTTCGTAATCAGACCTGAAAGCCTGTCTGTCAACTCTCGCCAGACCTTCACCCTTACCGTGGCCGTTCCAAGCGTTTCGCTGTTTTCGGCAGACAGAGCTTTGACTATCAGGAGCATACTGTTTTCGTTGTTGCCGACGGTCAGCCTGCCGGTAAACTTGTTGAATGGCGTAATGGCGGTTCCGCCGCCTTCAGAGCCGCTCTCGACCGTCCAGATTACCGGCCGGCCGTCAGATTCAACGGTAAAATACCGTGCAGCGCCCCTGCCCATCGGGCCGGTGTTACTGCTGCTAACACTGCCGGTAAAAGGACTGTCTGTATACTCTTCCGTGTTCCCGCCGTCCTGCCTGCCCGCCCCGCCAATTT
>JAISCO010000074.1 GCA_031265535.1 Spirochaetaceae bacterium
TGGTCTTGCGGTGGCGAAAGAACTTTCCGGCCAATTTGTTACCAGCGACCATCATGAACTTGAAATTGTCTCAAGATATGAGCAAATATCCTTCCTTTGGCTCCCGGCCAAACCGCATAAATAATACGTTTACAAACCTCGTGAATACGGACGAGAGATAAAATCCGGGGCTGTCCTTCGCGGTTGCGGGGGACGGCCCTTTGTAATCCGGCGTGGGTGCGGCAAGCCTGTCATAGCTGTATTTGTAACTGTTAAAACTGCTACCTTTTGTCTCGCTGGCGATGACGTCGAGTATGCGTTGCATATATCCCCCTTTTACTATCCACCCAGCTTGTTCTACCCTAAGCGCCGATCATTTGGCTCAGAATTTCGATTTTCAATTCAAAGCGGAACAACCGGCCCCGGCCCGAAAAGGTGCGCGAAACATTGAGCGCGTTTTACGATAGGGCGGCTGGCCGGCGCCCCCAACGAGGGGCGGCAAGACGCTAACGCGGAGCGCATGTAAACCGGCTGGGAAGTAAAAGGTAAAAAGGAAGAGGTAACAATGAGCAATTAACAATGGAGCTTGTTCCAAAACTAATCGACTATGCGCTAAAGCGCATGGTTTTGTAACAAGCTCTCAGAAAAATCGGTCTAAAGCCCGCTTTTTCTATTAAATCTAAGGTTGCTGTTCCAAAACTGAAGTTTTGGAACAGCTTCAATGAACAATGCAGGCGGCCGCGTATGCCAAGCGCTTTTTTCAAACCCTAAGGCAGAGGCTGAAACCCCGCTTCCGGGATGCTAGCGCGGAGCGCATGAGAACCCGCTGGCGGGCTAGCGCGGAGCGCATGAGAACCGGCTGGGAAGTAAAAGGTAAAAAGGAAGAGGTAACAATGAACAATGCAGGCAGCCGCGTATGCCAAGCGCTTTTTTCAAACCCTAAGGCAGAGACTGAAACCCCGCTTCCGGGATGCTAACGCGGAGCGTATGAGAAACCCGCTGGCGGGTGGCGGGGTTACTTTCGGGGGATTTTATGATAAACTGATGCGTATGGATTGGTTTGAAACAATACAGAAATTTTATAACGAGATAAGTCCCGTTATTGATGTTTGTATACTTGCTTTTCTTATATACACAACCTATGGACTTCTCGCGAAAACACAGGCTATGCAGCTATTAAAAGGAGCGAGTTTCCTTGCCCTCATATTTGCTGTCGCTTATGTATTAAGACTGGATACACTACTCTGGATTTTGAATCTACTGGCGCCCGGACTTTTAATCGCGGTGGCTATTATTTTTCAGCCGGAACTGCGCAAAATTATAATTCAGTTAGGACTAACCGAAATTTTCAGACCGGATACAAAACCGCGTCTTGGTCAGTTGGAAGCGGTAGTTACGGCGGCGGAAATACTTTCGGAGCAGCGGCGCGGTATGCTGATTATTTTTCCCCGCCGCACAAATATAAAAAATGTCATCGAGACAGGAACGCGGATAAACGGCGAGATTTCTTCAACGCTGATTGTTACCGTGTTTCAATTTGACGGTCCGCTGCATGACGGCGCTATGGTTATTCAACACGGACGAATTGCCGCCGCCGGATGTTTTTTGCCGCTTTCAGAACAACAAAACATACGGAAGAGTTTTGGCACACGGCACCGCGCCGCCCTTGGAATGTCGGAACAATCCGATGCCGTTGTGCTTGTCGTATCGGAAGAAACCGGGGCAATATCCTTGGCTTATGAGGCTCAAATTTATTACGACCTTTCACCCGCCGAGATTCAAGTAAAACTGCATGATTTACTAGACCACCCTGCCCGCGGCGCGGCAAATGAAAATCATGATGACATTATACCGATGGCCGCCAGTCCGGACGCGGCTGAAACAACTGATGACACGCAAGTACCGCTTGTAGGAGATATTGATGAATCTGAAAAACCCGTTGTTAAACATCAATAAATTTATTAAAACATTTACTATAGACAGTCCCGCAAAAATTCTTTCATTGGTTATGGCTATATTTCTTTTTATGTTTCATAATATCAATCTATTAAAAACAAAAACGATTTCTTCCGAACTGGAGATAGAAGGCGAACAGCTTATAATTACAAATGTTATACCGGAAAGTGTGAGCGTAAAATTGCGGGGCGATGAGAACGACATCGCAAATATATCGGGAAGCGATATAATAGCTTTTATTGATTTAAGCAGGTACACCGTAAAAGGCTCTTACCATGTTCCTATTAAAATCATTAAAAGCGGCACGGTACTTAATATTGATACGCTGGAAATATCGGTTGAACCTGTAGATATCTTAGTTAATCTCGATAGCCCGGTAATTAAGAATTTAAAAATTTCACCCAGCATATCCGGCGCGCTTGCCGCCGGATATGATTTTGTTTCGTCAAGCGTCAAACCGGATCAGATTCAAGTTGAAGGGCCCGCGTCTCTGATAGATACTATTTCGGAAATAGCAACAGAACCGATTGATGTTTCCGGCCGCTATAGTGATTTTTCACTGCTGTCAAATCTTGCGAATCCGGGGCGTTTTTTTACATTACGCGGAGACCCGATAGTTGAATACAGAGCGGAGATACAGGAAAGTTCTATTCAACAGCTTTTTTCAGGTATCAATATCAATGCGGTAGATTTAAATGAAAATTTTACGGCAAAAATCCTGCCGGAGACCGGCGGCATAACGCTGCGCGGCTCGTATGCCGGTATAAACGCCTTTACTCCCAACGAAAAAACGCTTGTTGTTGATTGCTCCACTATAACAACTGAGGGAAGTTTTGAACTGCCTGTAACAGCCGGAGGCATTGATTCAGGCGATGCCGGTTCGGGCGATACTAAGCCGCTTGAAATACAAGCATATCAGCCAGAAAAAGTAACGGTAGAAATAACAAAGCGGGCAGCTAATGGCTGAAAATTCAAAAACTGATACGGGATTAAAAATATCGTATCAATCTAAAGAGTTGTATGTTTGTCCTGTTTGCGATGGGGAATTCCGGCGCGAGGAGTTGTTGTCCGGCAGCGGAAGGCTTAACGCCGGGGAGCTTACAGATGAACTGCACCGTCGATATGTACCGTCGGCAAAGTACGGTAGTATTTATCCGCTGGTGTATCAGGCAACCGTATGCCCTTACTGTTGGTTTGCTTCTATGGAGTTTGATTTTAACAGGCTGTCAAAAAACATCGCGCAGGATGTATTTAATGCCTCCGGCGCGCGTAAAAAAGAAGCGGAGATGATATATCCGGGTGTGGATTTTACAAAACCGCGCACGCTGGTTTCCGGTATAATCTCCCAATATTTGGTTTTACGCTGTTATGATTATTATAAAACCGATATGTCGCCGACTATTAAACAGGCTGTCGCGGCGCTGCGCGCGGCTTGGCTTCTTGATGAGCTTAATCAAAAAGATACAGGGCAGCATTACGATTGGTTGTCTATTTTATTCAAAAAGAAAGCCGGCTTTCTTTATTCTGAAGCTCTAAAGCGCGAGTTGGAAGGAAAGGAATCGCTCTCCGCGTTGAATAACATGGGGCCCGATACCGACAAAAATTACGGCTACGAAGGCACGCTCTACATCGCCGGACTTCTTAAATACAAATACGGCGACACCAGAAACACCGAGCGCCGTTTCGCGGAGCTCAGTGAAATTAAACGTAATCTCGCAAAAATGTTTGGGCTTGGAAAATCATCAAAAAGTAAACCCGGCCCGCTAATGGAAAAATCACGCACTCTTTATAACCAGCTTTCAAAAGAACTAAACGAGTTCGACTAACCATTTGCCATGGAGGCACATGCGCTCCGCGCTAGCGTTTTGCCGCCGCTCGCTGGCGGCGGAACGGCTTTTACTTCGCCCGCCAGCGGGTTTACATACGCTCCGCGTTAGCGTTTTGCCGCCGCCCGCTGGCGGCGGAACGGCTTTTACTTCGACAGCGGCTTTCGGGGTTTCGTCCATCGTTCCGGTAATCTGCGTAATTCGTGGCTAATCTTGTGATTCATAAAAGGCGCTGTTTCCATACATCATAGGTGTCAAGTCCTGAAATAGGTTGACAGATTTTCATGCGACCTTACGGTGCATTTTTTCAGGTGTCTCATAATTAAGGGATAGATGAGGGCGTTTGGTGTTGTACAAAAGTACCGCCTCATCAACCGCCGCCAATGCCTGCTTCTTGTTCCGAAACGAACATCCAAGACTGTATTCCTGTTTCAATATCCCGTTCAACCGTTCGGCACAGGCGTTTTCGTAACAATGCATTTCCTCCGTCATGCTTACCGCAAGCCCGTGAGCGTGGAGCTTTTCAACATACAGATGCGAGCAATACTGGCAGCCTCGGTCTGAATGGTGGACGGGGAATGCTCCCTTCGGGAGCTCAGAGAGCGCCATTTCCAGAGCGCGGACGGCCCCTTCGGCCTCCAGAGTATCCCCGGAGTTATAGCCGACTATCTTCCTTGACCACATATCCATAAGCAGGCTGAGATACAGGAAGCCTTCATCAGCGCGGATATAGGTGATGTCCGCCGCCCACGCTTGGTTAGAAGAGACTAACTCTATATCCTTCACCAGATTGTGAAACACAGGCAGGCTGTGCCGCGAGTTTGTTGTTTTAGGCATACCAGGAAGCCGGTCAAGCAACAGCCCTTTTTCCCGCAATACCTCAAAAAACCGGTCACGCCCTATCTTTACGCCCGCATAGGCCAGTTCCGGCCTCAGAATATGGTACAATTTCCGCCCGCCAAGCCGAGGCTGTACCGCCCGCTCAGCTCGAACCAGCTGCTCTATCAGACCGCTGTCCGCCTCCATCCTCTGCCGTTCCCGCCTAGCCTTGTAATAATTCTGCCGGCTCATCCCCAGTTTGCCGCACAACCCACCGACCGTAAGCGCAGATCTCATGCCGTCATCCCCCTTGTCTTTCGCCTTTCGGCAAGCGTCATAACGTTGTTTTTTTTTAACTCTTCCGCGCTGACCCCAAGCTGACCGCACGCTATCTCCAAAAACGCGCTTTCAAGGCAATAGTCCATGTGCGCGTCGGCCAGAGCCGCCTCCAGTTCCCGTATCCTGCCGCGGGCCGCCTGTAGTTCATCTATCTCGTTCATAGTTTCCACCTTTATCCTTTTGGGCAGAATGTCCTCCCGCCCGTACCGCTTTATCCACGTCCTCAGTGTCGAGCCTCCCCGGATCCCGTTCCCGCGCCTCGCTTCGTCAAGGCTCGGATACTTCCCGTTGGCCACGTCCTCCACCAACCTCAGCTTAAACGCCTCGCTGTACCTTACCACATCTTTCATCTTTCCTCTCCTCATATGACAACTTTAAACCAGGACGCGACAGTAAGGAATTAACAATTATCAATGAGTAATTAACAATGAGAAGTGAACAATTAGGTAAAAAGGAAAAGGGAAAAAGTAAAAAGGAATTAACAATTATCAATGAGTAATTAACAATGAGGAATGAGGAGGAGGAATTAGCAATGAAGAGGAGTAGTGAGTGACAGCCTTCATCCTGAATTAGAAAAAATTAGCCACAAATTACGCGAATTAACACGAATTATCGAAGCGGAGGCAAAGCCCCGAAGGCAACTATCGAAGTGAACGCATCTCCGCCGCCAACGAGCGGCGGCAAGCTGCTAGCGCGGAGCGCGTATGTAAACCCGCTGGCGGGCGGGGGGTGGCGGAAGACTGCCGTAGGCTGGCTGGAGACAGGGGGGCGCGACTATGATGCAACGGTTTGCGATGATGTAGGGAAACAGCGCCCCCCTCTTGAATATGAAGATTAGCCACAAATTACGCGAATTAACACGAATTATCGAAACGGAGGCAAAGCCCCGAAGGCAGCTATCGAAGTGAACGCATCTCCGCCGCCAACGGCGCAAACAAGTTTGCGATGGCGGGAATACGCTAGCGCGGAGCGCATGTGCCTCCATGGCAAATGGTTGACAGGGGGGGCGTGTTTCTATATAAAGAAACATGAGGGTGTGATGCGGGGAATAATGGAGCTAAGTTACGAAGAATTAAACGTATTGGCGGGAAATTATCGTACAGTTCCGGTAACAAAGACACTGCCAATAGCGGTACGCGAACCGGTAGAAACATTTAGGGCGCTAAAAAACCTGAGCAAACAATGTTTTATCCTTGAAAGCCTGGAAGATACCGGATGCTGGGGGCGCTATACATTTTTGGGCTACGATCCAAAACTGGAAATCAGCGGGATTGACGGAGTTTTATCCATCAAGAACGGAGCGACAATACAGATTGAAACCTTTGATCCGGCATCGTACATAAGCGGCATTCTTGATGAAAACCGCGGGCCCGCGCTGCCGGGACTGCCGTCGTTTACCGGCGGTCTTGTCGGCTACTTTTCGTTTGATTACATCAAGTACGGCGAGCCTGTGCTAAGACGAAAAACAGTGCCGGCCGCTGCAAATTGCAGTGCAAATTGCAGTGCAAATTGCGGCGCGAATATGCCGGATAATATGCCGGTTTTCAAAGATTTTGACTTGATGCTGTTCGACAAAGTGATAGCTTACGACCGCTTGAAAGGTGAAATCGTCATCATAATCACGATAAAGACCGACTCGTTTGAGGAAAACTACAAACGCGCAAAAGGGGAACTGGAACATTTGGCGCGGATTATCACGGCGGGGACACAGGCTGAGATACCGCGGCTTCGCATACTCTCGCCGTTCCGCCCGTTGTTTAGCGCGGCGCAGTACAACAGGATGACGCGGCGGGCGATAGAGTACATCCATGAAGGCGACATTTTTCAGGTCGTGCTTTCCAATCAATACGAAGCGGATGTCGAGGGCAGTCTGTTTGATACATACCGGATACTGCGCGAACTTAACCCGTCCCCGTATATGTTCTATTTTTCGAGCGACGACATAGAAATTGCCGGAGCCTCGCCGGAAACGCTTGTCAAACTGAAGGACGAGGAGGTGTTTACATTCCCGCTTGCCGGAACGCGGCCTCGCGGCAAAACGCCGGACGAGGATGCCGCGCTTGAACGCGAACTGCTTGCCGATGAAAAAGAGCTGGCGGAACATACGATGCTGGTAGATTTGGGGCGGAATGATTTGGGGCGCATCTGTGAATTCGGCTCGGTAGTCGTAGAAAAATACCGCGCCATTGAGCGTTTTTCCCATGTTATGCATATAGGCTCGACGGTGAAGGGGCGTATTCGCGCCGGCAATAACGCGCTGGACGCGATAAACGCGGTGCTGCCTGCCGGAACACTTTCCGGCGCTCCTAAAATCCGCGCCTGCCAGATTATCCGCGAGCTTGAAGAGGGCGGCGGCGGCGCGACAGCAAATGTCGCGGCACTAAATGCCGCGGAAACGGGTGATGCCGGAACGAGCGGGGCGGCGCGGGGCTTATACGGCGGCGCTATCGGCTATCTGGACTGGTCGGGAAACATGGACGCCTGCATAGCTATAAGACTGGCGTACAAACGCGGCGGCAAGGTTTTCGCGCGTTCAGGGGCAGGCATTGTGGCGGACAGCGTGCCGGAAAAAGAGTATGCCGAATGTCAAAATAAACTTGCCGCGGTGATGCGCGCGCTTGAACAGGCGGCTGGGGCTAGTGTCTTGACATCTTTCAAACTGTGAGCAGCGGTCTCAAGGCCGGAAGAAGAATATTTTACCTCAAAGTCGAAAAAATCGAAGAAGGAAAGAGAAAGAGGGGGGCTCTTAAAAACTTATTCGACTTCTTTTACTTCGCGGTTATTTATATTTACTTCTGTTTAGTGTAATCAAGCTACTAGGGGGCGTTCATGATACTTCTTATCGATAACTATGACAGCTTTTCGTACAATTTGTACCAAATGCTGGGAAAACTGCGCCCGGAAATAAAGGTTGCGCGTAACAATAAAATCACTATTGAGGAAATATCGGCGCTTCGTCCAACTCACATCATACTGTCACCGGGACCGGGCAGGCCCTCCGATTCCGGCATTTGCCCCAAAGTGATAGCTGAATTCAGAGCGCATACCCCGATACTTGGCGTGTGTCTTGGCCATCAAGCCATTTGCGAAGTCTTTGGCGCGACTGTAACGTACGCAAAACATCTTATGCACGGCAAATCTTCGCCCATCATGCTTGACACCGCCTGCCCGTTATTTGCCGGTCTTCCGCCTGTCATTGAGGGGGCGCGCTACCACTCGCTTGCCGCCGCCGAGTCCACGATACCGCCTGTCCTCGCGGTAAACGCCCGTTCTTCCGATGGTGAAATTATGGGCGTCCAGCTGCGCGGCCGCCCGGTGTACGGCGTCCAATTCCACCCCGAATCTATTTTAACTCCGCAAGGGAATGTGATATTAAAAAATTTTTTGTCTGCCGAATAACAATTAACAATTAGCAATTAGCAGTGAGCAATGCGGATGAAAGCGGGAAAAGATTTTGATCTGGAAAATGGGGGGTGATCCATAAAGTATGATGGAAAAATACCGCTAATTCCTTACTGAATAAAGAATTAGAAAATTTTGTTTGCGAAAAGATACCATATCTCATAATTTCATAAAAACACTAAGTTAACGTGAGTTCGACAGGGTAAAGAAATCCCTGGTCAAATCTGGTATAATGCATAAGTAAAATACTCATCATACTGGAAACGGGAGGGTTTTCTTATGGACGAAGATATTATAACCAGAATCTATTGCGATGTCGAT
>JAISCO010000142.1 GCA_031265535.1 Spirochaetaceae bacterium
ACACAATAGAAATCCGCAAAAAACTTGTCATCAGGATTATAAAACTTGGCGCAAGCGTGATGACGGTCAAAAGAAGCAGCAGTTGAACCGAGAACGCTACTTCGCGGCCTGTTTCAGGACTTCGTATCGCCAAGTCTATGAACGGTATTGCCGGACCCTGCGCCGGCTGCGGTATCTCCATAGTTCCTTCGGTAGAAAGCCCCGGAAACGGCACGGCGGGCGCAGGCAGTGTCTGCGCCGCAATGCCTACAGGAAATATCGTCAAACATAAAAAAACACAAAGCGAAAAGCCCCTCATCCTATCGCTCCTTATATCTATAAATTTTTTAACCGCTCACGGGTTCTTTGAAGATTTGCCGAAAGCGTAGATTCCATATCCGGCGCAGCAGGCGGCGGCTTGCCGGTGCTTCCTCCGCTAAGGCCGCCCAAACGGCGCAATATGCCGGTAAAATTAAGCGGGGCAGTATTTTTTGAGCTTGCGGCCTGTTCCGAATAGGCCAGAAGCATCGCGTCAACTGTTTCCTGATCGCTGATTTCCGCGATAGCGGACACATTCGTGTCGGAAAGCCCTATCAACCAAGCCTTACTGCCGACAGCAATGACGGCCGCCGCCGTTTTCATGTTGATTGGAGCGCGCGCAAGCACTTTTAGATAGCTGTCGTCCGGCGAGTCGCCTGTTTTTTTACGTTTTAGCAGGTAAACAATCCCATAAATGGCTGTTGCCGCCAACGCCAAAACAATAACTGTCCGAAAAACAGCCCATACCGACATAACACCGTCCTGAGTTTCCGGCGCGGGGGCGTCTTCGCCTAACAGATAGCCCTGTTCCCGCTCCCGCGCGCCGTCAACGCCGTCTATAGAAACCGCCGTTTCGTCAACTGTCTGTGAAAAAATTTGATTTTGAATACCGGCTGTCAGAAGCAGCACGGCAAAAAAACTGATTAGATGTTTCAGTTTTCCCCTCCCTCATTTTCCCCAAATCGAATCTCCTAAATGGTAAAACAGCGGCAAAAAAACGTCAAGTGGCTTTTAATCAATTTCAGCAGTTTTACTTTTACAATTTTTTTACAAACATTACCCGACAGCAAGTCAAAATTTGTTTTGGACGCTGAAATGTGTATAACCGGTAGCCCCAAACCCACATGCTAAGTAACAATTAGCAATTAGCAATTAAGAGTGAGGAGCGATGTTGTCGCGGGGTGGGATATGAGGGGCCGCTGATTTCTCTGGACAGGAGGAGCGTAATCTGCGGACCATTGTTCATTTTGTGCGGGTAGCGCGGATTAACGGGTATCGGTTCCAGAGGGGGTCATACGTTTCAGTTGGTCAACCGTATACCCCTGTTCCATCAGCGAGACAACCTTCTCCCATGCGGTTCGCTCGCCACGGGCCTCGGCTATGGCTTCCCATTTGGCGGTCAGGCCCGCTTCCTTCATTACTTCATAGAACTTTGCTTCTTCTGTCTTGCTCATTTTCGATGCCTCCGCTATTGTTTTCGCGTTTGTCAGCAGCACCGCATGAAGATACGCCGCTATGTCAGGCCCGTACTTCCCCCGGCTCGCCTCTATTATACTCACGGCTGTCTCCGCATTCAAGCCTCTGTTCAGCCCTTTCAGCCACAGGTTTTCTTCCGTCACGAGTTTTTTGGTCTCTAGCAACTGTATGTCCACCAGCCCCTGTTATCCGGTATATCCCAGGCGAGTCTTCCGCTGCCGTATATCTCTTGTTTTTAGCAATGTGTTTCAAGAGTTCTCTTGGGTGGCGCGTCACCACGAGGCTGACGGTCATGTCCTCAGGGTCAGTCTTGTTCTGCCAGGCGTACTGGGCGGCGTAGCCCAGCGCTTTGTAAAAATCCCAGACGGAAACAGTATCCTCCGGGCTCTTGTATTCCAGAATGTTGACCCGCTTGAATTTCCGGGCGATGTTCTTGTCGATGACGGTTCCCGGCTCTTTCATGATGATGACCAGGTCGACTCTCTGCGGCTCGGAGGTAAGCTGGTGTTCGCTTATGAATTCGAGGGCATCTTTGTAGGGTTCCAGTTCCATGCGCATAGCCTGAACAAAAGCTGGGTGCCACGGGACGCGCTCGGGTCTGCCGGACGGGTGTTTTTCTGTCGTTATGCCCCTCATTGTAGCAGATAACAGATAATATAAGGGATAATGAGCAATTATCAATGAGGAGTGAGGAATGAGGAAGTAAAAAGGAGCAATTAACAATTAACAATTAGCAATTAACAATGATAGAAAAATGAGCCGCGAATTATCGGAACAAAACCCTGAAGGCCGCTATCGAACTGAAAGCCGCTCCGCCGCCAACGGCGCAAACAAGTTTGCGGCGGCGGCAAAACGCGTTAGGCTGTGTCAAAACTCAAAAAATCGAAATGACACCGCTATATATAGCGTTATTAAACCGTATAATAAAGAAAATAACGCTATATATGGAAGCGATAATGACTTTTGACACAGGCTGGCGTGTAAACCCACTGGTGGGCGCGGAGCGTATGTAAACCTGCTGGCGGGCGAAGTGAACGCTTCTAAGCCGCCATGCTAAGTAAAAGGTAAAAGGTAAAAAGTTTGCACTGGCAGGCAGCCGCGTATGCAAAGTGCCCTTTTCGGATCGACAGCACAGAGTGAAGACCGCTTTGGGTATGCTAACGCGGAGCGTATGTAAACCCACTGGTGGGCGCTTTGGGTATGCCGGCGCGGAGCGCATGAGAAACCCGCTGGCGGGGTAGTAAAAAGTTTTGGAAATGGCTATATTTTTAGTATACATGGATTTTTCGACAATTGCATTACATAGCGAGCTGAAGCGCGGGCTTGCCGAGGCGGATTTTATCAGCGCCATGCCGGTTCAAGAACAGGTTATAGCTAATGCCTTCAGCGGACGGGATTTATATGTCCAATCGCAGACCGGTACTGGCAAAACGCTTGCTTATCTCATTGTAATTATGCAGCGGCTCATTTCTGAGCCGGCACTTACGGGGCGCAAGGCGCTCATTATGGTACCTACACGGGAATTAGCCGTGCAGGTTGAGGACGAGGCTAAAATTTTAGGAAGATACCTTCCCTTTAAGACAGGCGCTTTTTACGGCGGAGTTGGATACGGCGCTCAACAGCAGACGCTGCGCGATGACGCGCAGATTTTGATAGGCACTCCGGGACGCGTGCTTGATCTGAACGCTTCCGGTTACATGAACCTGATGAACATCGCGTTTCTGGTGCTTGATGAAGCGGATAGAATGTTTGATATGGGTTTTTACCCGGATTTACGAAAACTGGTTAAAGTAGTGCCGCCTGCCGACCATCGTCAAACTATGCTTTTTAGCGCGACGCTAAATACTTATGTCAAGAATCTCGCGTACGAATATACAAAAGCGCCGGTAGAAATTGAGATTGAGCCGGAGCATATCACGGTAAATGAGATTGAGCAGATACTCTACCATGTCCCCGCTTCAAACAAGATGAGGCTGCTGCTTGGCATACTCAGGCGGGAGGATCCAGAGAGCGCGATTATTTTCTGTAATACAAAACGGTATACGGAGGTCGTTGCCAGACGCCTGCGGGAAAACGGTATAAAATGTGAATTCATTTCCGGTGATTTACCGCAGCATAAGCGTCTTTCTATAATTGACAATCTAAAAGCTGGAAAACTGCGGTTTCTTGTAGCGACTGATGTGGCGGCGCGGGGGCTGGATGTTGAAGGACTTGCGCTTGTGGTAAACTACGACCTGCCTGTTGAAGCTGAAAATTATGTCCACCGCATAGGACGCACGGCGCGCGCGGGCAAGACCGGCAAGGCGGTAACTTTTGCCAGTGAGCAGGATGTGTACGAGCTTGCGGATATCGAAAAGTATATCGAAAAAAAGATCCCCGCGCAGGTAGCTTCGGAAGATTTGTACGGTGAGATCGAGAGAGAGCGTCAGATTACACAACCGCGTCAGTTTACACAGCCACGGCAGTCTCAGACTCGTCAGTTTACACAGCCGCGTCAGTCCGCACAAGCTCGCCGGTCCGCGCAATCACAGGATAACATAAAACAACATTCGCCGCGAAAGGAAGAGCCCCGTCAGCAGCGCCCTCAAGCCAAGCCGCCGCAGCAGCAAAAAGTAAAACCGCAGCACGGCGCGGGCGCGGAAGAAGTTTCTGTACTGGGTTTGCCGCTTGAAGAACGAGTAGCTTATTACAAAAATAAATATTCTGATAAACGTCCGGCGGAATCTGTAGCTCGCCGAAATACCGGCGAGACCGAAGGCGGCAAGGGCGCTGCGCGGAAACACGGGCGGCGCCAAATAGAAGCTGCCATTGACACGCCGGCGCGCGGCGCAAGCGCTCCGTCCGCGGGGGTATTGGAACTTCGTCAGGAAAAGCGCGGCAATGGCCGTCCGCGGCGCAGGCATGGACGCGGCACGGCAAAAACGTCTGAAATCTCTAAGCCTAAAATTCAAATTCCAGCTTCCGAAACCCCACAGAAAGGTTTTTTATCCCGCGTATTGGGCATATTTACAAAAAAGAAATGAGCCTCCTAGCAGCCTGTTGCACTTGTAGGTTTTTGCGCCACTTTGTGCCTCAAAAGCCACGATTTATGGGCTGCTTTGGGAGTTTGCAAGGTAAAACCGCGTCATTATGGCGGCATAGATGAAAACTTGTTCTTACTACGAAGCCGATTTTTGCGGGCTAAAGACAAGGCTTGCGCTTTGTGTCCAAGATGAAAAGCTTGTGGAACTTTCGTTTAGCGGGATTGATTCGGACGACGTTATGGACAGCGGCAGCGCTGTCCATAACGCCATTATCACGGCGGTTTGGCGGCAGATAGCGGAATACGCCGCCGGGCGCCGCCAAGTATTTGATTTACCGGTCGAAATCAGCGGAACAGAGTTTCAAATGAAAGTCTGGAACGCTTTAACGCAAATACCCTACGGTGAAACAGTCTCTTATCAAGACATAGCACAGGCTGCCGGTAACCGCGCTGCCTGCCGTGCGGCAGGCGGCGCGATCCATCGCAATCCGGTGTCTATCATCATCCCATGCCACAGGGTAATAGGCGCAAACGGCAGCCTTACCGGTTTTGGCGGCGGTCTTGCCGTCAAAGAAAAGCTGCTTTACCTAGAAAGACAAACGCTTACCGGAACTGTCCGGTAAGCCGTTGCCGCCCCCCTCCTGAATCAGAATATGAGCCACAAATTACGCGAATTAACACGAATTATAGGATTAAAGGTAAAACTTTGACCGCTGCTATCGGACTGACCGCCGCTCCGCCCCCAGCGGGGGGCGGCAAGACGCTAACGCGGAGCGTATTAGGCTGTGTCAAAACTCAAAAAATCGAAATAACGCTATATTATGGAAGCGACAATGACTTTTGACACAGTCTGGTATGTAAACCCGCTGGCTGACATAAACCCGCTGGCTGAATAAACCCGCTGGCGGGCTTGACATTTTCCACGCCCGGCTCTATGCTTTAATCTATGAAGTGATTGTAGGACACAATCACGTTAATCAAAAAAAAGTCCGATCGGTGAAGTGATTGTAGGACGCAATCACGTTAATCAAAAAAAAGTCCTGTTTTTTCAAACACCCTGAAAGAAAGGAAATCCGCCGCCGACACCCCTAACTTCTTACTTTTTCCTTTTTACCTTTTCCTTTTACCTTTTTCTTCCTCCTCCATTACTCATTGTTAATTGTTCATTGCTAATTGACATCCTAACTTTTTACTTCTTACTTTTTACCTTTTCCTCCTTAGCCTTTTCCTTTATCTGAATTCTGACACTGCCCGACCGTGCCAAAAGTTACGCGACTTTTTGTTGCTGCATATTCGATGCCCCCCGTATAATTAGCTTAGAGGCCTTTTGGCCGATTAAAACACATGGAGGGTATAAAAATGGTTAAACAGAATGTGCAAAAAGTCGGACGCGCGTTGAGCGCGATGGTTATGCCGAACCTTGGAGCGTTCATAGCTTGGGGATTGATAACGGCGCTCTTTATCCCGACGGGGTGGCTGCCCAACGCCAGGCTGAGCGAAATGGTAGGGCCGATGCTCACATACCTGCTGCCGCTTTTGATAGGCTACACGGGCGGCAAGATGGTACACGGGGTACGCGGCGGCGTTGTGGGGGCTATAGCCACGATAGGCGTGATAATGGGAGCCAGTATCCCGATGTTCCTCGGCGCGATGATAGCGGGGCCGCTGGGCGGCTGGTGCATCAAGAAGTTTGACGAGGCGATTGACGGCAAGATCCCCGCCGGTTTCGAGATGCTGGTAAACAACTTTTCAGCGGGCATACTGGGCGGCGCGCTGTCGGTAATCTGCTACCTGGGCATAGGGCCGATCGCGGAAGGCGCGACAAACGGCCTCGGCGCGGGCGTAGGCTGGCTCGTCAACCACAGTATGCT
>JAISCO010000184.1 GCA_031265535.1 Spirochaetaceae bacterium
TGTTGGCAATTTAGCGCCTCCGGTCCTTTTTTTCCTTCCTTCTTTACTTTTTCGACTTTGCGGTAAATCTTCTTTGGCAGCGCCATGTAATCATTCCCCGAATTGTGGGTCAAGTGTAGGACTTCAGGCCCGAAAAGGCGCGCGAAACATTGAGCGTGGTTTACGATAGGGCGGCCGACCGTGGCGCGAGATATTACCCCGCATACGATATGGCTTCAGCGCCCGTATTTTTCGTAGGACATTACTGTTGGACGTTTTTTTAAGGAATTGCAGCCTGTAGTTTGGAAACATTTTTGTAAAACAAGTTTTGCTTTGCTGCCGTGTAGGGCTTGTAACAAAATTGTAAAAGTAAAACTGCCGCTATTGACAAACTGCCGCTATTGCCGTTGACAGACTTTTGCAAAAGTATTATATTTATAGAGTCAAGAATTTTCCTGTTTCCTTGGCAAGGAGATTTATATGAAAATATCCCCCCCCCCCCCCTCGTCTCTATTATTTGCCGGTAATATAAAAATTGTTCGGTTGCCGCTGCCGTCTTTTAAAGTGGGGGCCGCCTGATGTTAAAAATTATATCAGGTTGGATACCAAACGGAACATTAAAAGCAATGATGCTAAAAACCATCAGGCATTTTGGACTGCGCAGCGCGCTGATTCGTTTTTATTCAGGGTGTAAAACAACTTTTTTACGAAATTCAAAACGGTATTTTCAAATCGAAGTTCATATAACCGAACATTGCAACTTGAACTGTAAAGGGTGCAGCCATTTTTCGCCATTGGCAGATGAAATATTTCTTGACCCCGCGGCGTTTGAAAAAGACTGTGCGCGGCTTGCGAAAATAACGAATGAACTCGTTGTCATAAAACTGCTCGGCGGCGAACCGCTGCTTCATCCAAAGTTGATTTCCTTTTTTGAAATCGCAAGGAAATATTTCAAAACAACGGTGGTTCAACTGACTACAAACGGCGCCTTGTTGTGGAAGCAGCCGGATGAATTTTGGATTGCCAGTCATAAGTACAAGATTTACATAGAAATAAGCGATTATCCGGTCAATATACACATTGAAAAGGTACAGGCAAAGAGCAAAAAGTACAAAGTATGTATAGGCTATACCGTAGCCAAAGAAACCGGTATGGGCAAAACGCCGATAGATTTAGACGGCGCTCAAGATGCTGGCGCAAACTTTGCCGCGTGTGGATCCGCGAGTTTAGGCGGCTGCGTTACACTTAGAGACGGCAGAATATATGTGTGTTCAGCAGCCGCGCATATACAATTTTTTAACAAGCATTTTGGTAAAGATTTGCGCGTTACCGAAAAAGATTATATAGACATTTATAAGGCAAAGGACAAGCGGGAAATACTGGACTTTTTGCATAGCCCCATTCCGTTTTGCCGCTACTGTAACCTTGCCGCGTCATCAAGCGGGTTGGAGTGGGCTGTTTCCAAACGGGAAATATCGGAATGGGTGTAAGCCTTAACTTTTTCCCTTTTCCCTTTTCCCTTTTACTCTTAATTTTTTCCCTTTTCCCTTTTCCCTCCTTTTTCCTTCTCTTTGCGTTATCCATGAAGAATTACCGCAACATCTGCCGGTTTCGCGTAGTATGGGGCCGACGATACAATGAATTGAGCTCCCGCGGCGGCGTATTCAGCGGCGTTATATTTATCGATACCCCCTGCCGCGGAGATTAGACAGCGCCCGCCGTGACACGCCGCAGCTTCGGCGATTTTTCGTATTTCCTCCGGCTTCAGTTTATCAAGCTGTAGAATATCAGGCTCCGCGTCAAGCGCAAGCAGCGCCTCCTTATATGATTCGACCTCAATGACTATTTTTTTTTCGGGCGCGGCGTGCCGCAAATTTGCGACAAGTTTCTCCCAGTCTTTCGCTGTTCCGCCAAAATCAATGAAATTGCGGTGGTTTTTGAACAGTAACACCGTTTCCGCCGTACCTCCGCGGTGGATAACGCCGCCGCCGTTCAACACCGCGGACAGCGCGAGAAGTTTTGTCCCCGGAATGTTTTTTCGCGTTGTTCCCACCTGAACGGCGGGATTGATTTTCTGTACCGCGCCGACCATACAGGCGGTATAATCCGCAACCCCGCACGACCATTCCAGAATATTCTGGCACACTTTCCACCCTTGATGCAGCGCCGCCGACTTGCCGGACGCGCTTATCAATACGCCGGAACTGTCCATATCGCGTCCGTCTTCGGTTCTTTCGGTAATAGCAAGCCCCAAACGGCGCAAAACCCGTTCCGCCGCGTCAACGCCGCTCACTCTCCCCGGCTGTTTAAGGGAAAAAGTAATTTTGCCGCGCCTGTTTCCAATGCCCAGTATGCGGGTTGTCAGATCGCCTTGATTCACGTCATCCATGATCCATTGATCAATTAGAGCGTCAGGATAGTATATCATGGTATCTCCAGTATGCCGTCTTTTATGGAAACATGGACATCCGCGAGCGCGTTAATTTCTTCCGTATCGTGTGATACCAAGAGCACCGGCAAAGATTTTTTAATTTCCATGATTTTATTCCACAGACGGACTTTTAATTCACGGTCAAGATTAGAAAACGGCTCGTCCAAAAGCAGGAGTTTCGGGTTTCCGATTAGCGAACGCGCCAACGCCGCCCGCTGCTGTTCGCCGCCCGAAATAAGACCGGGCTTTATGTGGGCAAGATGCGCTATTTCGAATGATGCAAGCAGTTTCTGACGTTCCGCCTTGTCCCGCTTTTTGCCCGCCGCATACTGCGCAAGCGCAAGATTGCCGTCAACGCTCAGATGGGGGAAGAGGTACAGCCGCTGGTTCAAATACCTAAAACCGCGTTTCCAGGGAGCAAGCCTGTCAATTGAAACGCCGTGGAACAATATTTCGCCGCTGTACGGTCTGTTGCCGGCTATTACATTGAGCAGCGTTGTTTTCCCGCTGCCTGACGGGCCGCTTATCGCGTGGCAGCCGGAACCGGCGCATGTAAGCGAGACATTTTTCAGTATTCCCGCATATATCTGTTTTAACTCAAGCATAAGCGTCCTTCTAAAAAATAGCGAGTCAATGGCGGAGAATTGAACCCAGCAGTTATACTTTTAGCGCTAAAAGTACAACTGCTGCCTAACTGTTGCTCTGTCCATTATCCACCAACCCACTGTTAATTGTTAATGGGTGGGGACAAAACAGTGCGGTGCACTGTTTTGCCTGACGTTTTGCCGCTTGCTTTACCCTATAAGGAAGGAATAGACCGGAATGGAGCGCAGCGGAATGAGGACTATGGAGCGCGGCCTTTAAGCGGCATGTAACAGTAAGTTTTTGGGGCCTACGCCATGCTGCCACATACTCACACACGCTCACTGGTTCGCGTGCCGTTTTTGGGCGGGGGGAGCCGTAACAAAGGTTTTATCATAGCCCTCAAAATTTTTGCCGCGCTGATTAAATGCGCTTCCCCCTTTTGTTCATTATTCCTAATTGCTAATTGTTAATTGCTCATTCTCCATTCTCAATTTTTCATTGCTAATTCCTAATTGTTAATTGTTCCTTTTTACTTTTTCCCTTTTCCTTTTTACTTGTTTTCACCCCCGCTTGCGCTCCGCCAGCACCCGCAACATACGCTCCTTAAAAGCGTCTTTTGAAAAATTCCGCGCGTGACCGGCAAAGGCGGCGCGGTTACTAAAAGCACCCCCTATTGTTTCAAAACGCAGTATCGCGGCGGAAAGAGAATCGGCGGACTGTTCGTCAAAAAATATACCGGTAACATTTTCTTTTACGGTATCAAGCGCGCCGCCCTTACGGTATGCAATGACAGGGCACCCCGCCGCCGCCGCCTCAACCGGTACAAGCCCCATATCTTCTATTCCGGGAAACAAAAGGGCTTTTGCCTGCGACAAAAGGCGCGCGGCCTCCTCGTCAGAAACCCGCCCAACAAAACTTACACCGCCATCGGCGCCGCCGGCGCGCTTTCGCAGCCTGCCCGGCGAACCGCCGCCCGCTACAATCAGTTTCTTGCCCAGCGCGGCACAGGCGTCTATCGCAATGTCAACGCGCTTATTTTCACTTAACTGCCCCAAAACAAGATAATAATCTTTAACATCTCGGGGAACAGATGCGTATTTTTCGATCTCTGCCGGACCAAATACAATCTCGGCGTCTCTGTTATAGTAACGCTTAATTCGTTTTGCCGTGTACGCGGAATTAGTAACAAAGCGGTCTACCAAATTCGATGACGTTATATCCCATACGCGCAGAGACGGGACAAGCAGCTTCATAAAAACACGAAAAAAAATAGACGCGCTCTTATAGTATTCGTGGTACAAATCCCAAATATAACGCATCGGGCTGTGGCAGTAACACAAATGAAAAGCGTCAGGATTAACAATCACGCCTTTCGCGGGCCCCGCCTCGCTGGAAATAACAATATCATAATCCCGCAAATCAAATTCTAAAAGAGCGCGCGGCATTAACGGCATATACATTTTGTACAGCTTTGACGCAAACGGCAGCCTGTTAATCGACGATGTATACACTTTATGTTTATTTATCAACGGCGAAATATATTTTTTGTTGTAAACATGCGTGTACACATCGGCGGACGGAAACAGTTCAAGCAAAGTCTCCAGCATTTTTTCGCCGCCCCGCATAGAAGTAAGCCAGTAATGAACAACAGCGACTTTCATTATGAAACCTTATAAAACCTTCATTATGCGATTTTAATTATGATGAAAATACTATGATAAAAAGCCACTCACCTGTTCACGCAAATCCTGAATCGCCGCCTCGTAATTCGATTTAAGCGCATCCATATTTTTTTTGTAAAACGCGGCAAATTCAGGAATTTGAAACGGATCAATGTGAACTTCCTGTCCCAGCCGCTGGGACAATTCCGCTTCTTTTTGCCGTAACTGCGGCGCAAACTGCCGCTTTATCGCGTCTTCATACTGAGCCGCCTCGTCAAGGTAACGCGCCGCCATCGCCTGGAACTGCTTCCACAATGACGGCAGCCGCGCATCGTGAATTATAATCTGTAGTCCCTTGCCAAGTGTTTCGATGCGCTTTACATCATTTTCGTCCTGCGGCAGCGAAATCCGCGCCAAAAATACCTCAAACAAGCCTTGCCTTACAGCCGCCTTCATTGTTTCAGGGTTTTTCTTCAACGCCGTCTCCAGCGCCCCCGGAGACGAAATCACTCCCTCCAGATATTCGTTGGCCAGCTTCTTTCCCTGCTGTCTGGCATCGTGCTGCTCCAGGCTGCTCTTATCGCCCTGTATCTGCTCTGTCCGCTCCAGCGCCAATTCCAGAGCGCTCTTTATTCTTCCCATCAGCTTCTCCTTACTATAAAACCCGCCAGCGGGTTTACATACGCTCCGCGTTAGCATACCGGAAGCATAGTTTTAGTCCAAATATTGAATTTATGGGCGCATCAGTCCCTTTGGGACTGTCAGGCTTTCCGCTATTATAAAAACGCAAAGCGTTTTTATACCACTTCAATCCCTCGCGCGTTTCGCGCAATGCTTGCGCGTTCAGGGCTGACATTTTAAAGTCCGTGTCTTGTTCCTACGCGCCGCAAAACCTGTTTGCGGCGGTATTAGACCAATTGTGAATAAAAATATAAAATAGAGTTGTTCGGAAATTTCAGTTATGCTGGGATTTAGGAGGAAAAAGATGTTTGAATTAATACAGGTTGCCGAAAATACATTTTACATAAATTGTCCGGCAAAAATGGGTGTATACCGCTTATTTAACAATAAAGTAATATTAGTTGACAGCGGAAATGACAAAGATGCCGGCAGGAAAATATTAAAAATAATCAACGAGAATAATTGGACATTAGAAGCTATTATAAATACTCACTCAAACGCCGATCATATTGGGGGCAATAAATTTCTTTCTGATAGAACCGGGTGCAAAATATATACAACAGGAATTGAAAAAGCATTCTGCGAGTTTCCTGTTCTTGAGCCGGCATTTCTATTTGGTGGTTTTCCAAATAAATATCTCCGCCATAAATTTCTATTTGCGGAACCAAGTCGTGTTGAAGATATTACAGGATTTATTCTCCCGCAAAACATGGAAATATTTCCCCTAAAGGGGCATTATTTTGATATGATTGGAGTAAAAACACCTGATGATGTGTATTTCATGGCCGATTGCGTGTCCAGTGAAACTATCCTTGAAAAATATCATATATCGTTTATATACGATGTTGCTGAATATCTAAAAACATTAGATAAAATTGAACAAATGAATGGAAAAGTATTTATACCCGCACACACTGACGTGATTGAAACCATGAAACATCTTGCCGGTATTAATAGACAAAAAGTATTTGAGATAATAGAAAATATCAAGCAAATTTGTGAAGAAGATGTATCGTTTGAAGAAATACTAAAAAAAATATTTGATAACTATAATCTTACAATGGATATTACACAATATGTTCTTGCTGGAAGTACAATAAAATCATATTTGAGTTACCTGCTTGACAATAATATAGTAAAAATAAAAATACAGGATAATAATTTATTGTGGAAGACAGTTTAAATTTTTTGGGGCACTCTAAAGCCCGCTTTTTCTATTAAATTTGCAGGCGGTTAAGGAGGACAGGTCATGAACAAAGAAGAGCAGGTTGTAATAAGGTTTCGGGACTTGTTTAACAAGTGGGGGTGGCTCAATAAACTCAAAATGGAAAGCCGTTTTAAGGGCTATACGTCATCGGAAGTGCATTGCGTCGAACTAATTGGGAAAAACGCTAACGCTAACGAGACGCGGCTTGCGGAGTCCTTCTACATGACGAGGGGCGCCATTAGTAAAATGACAAAAAAACTCATCAAAAAAGGGCTTATCGAAAGTTGCCGGAAGCCGGATAACAGGAAAGAAATCTGCTTTAGGCTTACCGGGCGCGGGGAAGAAATCAACAAGGCCCACGAGGAACTGCACAAAGCGTTTCGAGAGCGGGATAAGGCTGTATTTGAACAGGTAAGCGAGGAACAGTTTGACGCAATGCTTGACTTCGTAGAACGGTACAGCAGACATTTGGACGCGGAAATAAAAAAACTGGCTCTCAACAGCAAGCCGGAATGAACATCCTCCCTCTGAATGGGCGATCTTAGACCCCCCCTCTTTCTTTTTCCTTTTTCGACTTTGAGGTAATATTCTTCGTTCCGGTCTTGAGACCGCTATCAACAGTTTGAAAGATGTCAAGACACTGGTCATTTTGTTGACAAGGAAACAAAATTACGGTACTGTAAATATGTTTCCAAAGAAACAAAATAACTTGAGTGGAGAATTGAATGTTCAAATTGAAATCACGCGCCGGACGGGACGCAGAGCAAAGCATTGATAAAAAGGCGTTGGTTTTCGGCCTGACATCCGTGTTTCTGTGCGGAATAGGCTTCAGCGTCATAGCGCCCGTCGTCCCATTTCTGGTGCAGCCGTATACCCAGCCGGGAGAGCAGGCCGTCGCGGTGTCGCTGCTCCTCGCGGTTTACGCGGTCTGCGTATTTTTTGCGGCGCCCGGGCTTGGCGCCCTGAGCGACAGATACGGCCGCCGTCCCGTGCTGCTGATATGCTTGCTTGGTTCCTCAATCGGGTACGTCGTTTTTGGTATAGGAGGGGCGCTCTGGGTGCTGTTCGCCGGACGGATAATTGAGGGTATAACCGGCGGAAGCATTAGCACGCTCTTTGCGTATTTTGCGGATCTTACGCCTCCTGACCGGCGAACCAAATATTTTGGGTGGATGAGCGCGGTTTCGGGGGCGGGTGTCGTCATTGGGCCGGCGCTGGGCGGCCTGCTCGCCATGTTTGGGTATGCCGTCCCTCTGTACTTTGGCGCGGCAATAACGATCTTGAACGCGGCGTTCGGCTTCTTTTATATGCCGGAGAGTCTGGGTCGGGATAAGCGGCTGAAAAAAATCACCCTGTTACGGCTAAATCCATTCACCCAGCTTGGGGGCGTACTTTCCATAAAAAATGTGAAACGGCTGCTAGTCTCCGCATTTTTGTTGTGGACGCCCAACGGCTCGTTTCAGGCGATTTTTTCACAATTCACGATAGATTCCTTCGGGTGGGAACCTGTGCTGATCGGGCTTGTGTTTTCGATTATAGGCGTTCAAGATGTTGTTTCGCAGGGTTTCATTATGCCAAAACTTTTGGAAAAACACGGCGACGCCCAGATAGCTGTTTTGGGAATGACTGCGGAGATTGCCGGCTACAGCCTTATCGCGGCATCGGCTTTGCTTGCGTTTGCGCCTCTTTTTATCGCGGGAATGTTTGTGTTTGGTTTCGGGGACTCGGTCTTCGGCCCCTCATTCAATGGGATGGTCTCCAAATCCGTCGATTCCCGTGAACAGGGCAGAATTCAAGGGGGCAGCCAGTCGATTCAGGCGTTGGCGCGCGTCATCGGGCCGGTTATTGGCGGTCAAATCTATGTATCAATCGGACACGCCGCGCCCGCCTTCATGAGCGTGATTCTTATAGCCGCGGCAATACCGGTTTTGCGTACGTCTGCGGCGTCGCGGGTAAAATGAATCAGCAAGTCAACTTCAAATTATGGAAAACCTATCTTATTAAGCGGCCAGTACCGCAACACCGCGTTACCGCGTATAAAAGCCGCGGGTATAGGCCCCCATGTACGGGAATCATTTGTATTGCCGCGGTCATCGGAAAGAACAAAAAATTCATTGCCGCCTAATATAGTTTTTCCCATATTGCCTGAAAACGGGAGGGCTTCGTCCCAAAGCGCCGGAACTTCAGGGATATTTACCTCATAAAGTTTATCCGATAATTCGAATTCAGTGAATGTATATTCATTACCGGCGGGTTGTACACGAAGTACATAATTATTCATTGATATTGTATCCCCGGGCAAAGCTATTACACGTTTAATAAATACTTGTTCTTCCACACCGGGAAGTCCTATTTTATTTGCCGAAAAAAATCTGACAAATTTATTAAGGATTACTTTTATTACACCGTAATTCTTGTAGATGTTTCTATTTATTAAAACAATGCTGCCGCGTTCAGCCGGCATTGTATCAAGAAACGGTACATCCGGCAAACCTCTTTTTATACTGGTTGATGAAAATATAAACCTGTCCCCATGATTGAGTGAAGGCAGCATTGATGAATTTTCTAACACCCGCATTGAAAAAAAAAGATTGGTTATCAAAATATATATGACAAAGAACAACAGTACTATAAAAACCAGACCACGCCTTTTTGCGGCTAAATTTTTTTTATCGGCATAAGAATACTTAAGCGCTTTGTCGAACATACAGCTTTGCCTATTTTAGAAAAGTAATACGGCGCAGCGGCCAATAAATGAACGCGCCCTTTCCCAGAATTTTTTCGGTACGCACAGTACCAAAAAAACGTCCGTCGTGCGAATTATCACGGTTATCACCCAAGGGTAAAATATGCCCGGGCGGAACATACCAGCCTTGCAGACGGCGGGCAAGCTGCTCACTGTAACGGTCTTCGTGGGGAAAAGCGGCGCAGCGGGTCATAAGCCAATAAGTATGAAAAGTTGTTAAATCATTGTAGCGTAATTCTTTGTAGGACGAAATCGCGTCCATCATTTCCGGCGTAGGAGAAAGCCCCAAATCCATCCACGCGGCGGCGGCTCCGGCAAGTTCCAGCGCCGGGTAAGACGAAGCATCAATAAGCCGTGTAATATTGTGCTTCCAACCGCGCCGGCTGTTATATTCACGCTCGCTCAATATGCGATTTTCACCATTAAAGCGTATAAACATTTCTCCGCGCCGCGAGTAAAATTGGTCGCCGCCCATACCAACAGCGCGTTTTATCAAAAAGTGCGCCTTGGGATTCCCAGCCTGATCGCGGTCAATATCAACAAGCGATATAGTAAGCATGTATATTATACGCTGCGCTATGTCAAAAGCTGTTCCCCGCGAATTATACGCCGGATTTTCAAATATAATTATGTCGTTTCTGGCCGGTTTGATAGGACTGCCAAGTTTTGCGAGGCCCGGCAGCAGCTCCGGGCCATAAACCAGTTTGTTGACAAAAATCCTGTCACCTATTAGAAGGGTGTCTATCATAGAACCGGACGGAATCTGGTATGCCTGAAAAATGTATTGGTTTATCAGCAGAACAACACAAACCGCCCAAAGAAACGCCTCTATCCAGTCAACGACAGGATTTTTCCGTTGCTGCTTCTCTCGTTTTATACGCTGAATTCTCCGGCGGCGGCTTAAATAAGCCTCAGTTACAGATTGCACCGAATCAAAAAAGCCATCCCCCTGCCGCACGTTATTAGTTGCCATCTCCAAAAATCTAGCGTACAATATGCCCTCTTGTCAAGGGAAGCACGGAGCAGTCAGCAATTTTACTTTTAGAAAATTTATGGTAAAAAGGAACAAGGAACAGACATAAGGAAAAGGTAAAAAGTAACAGGTAAAAAGTAACTTTTTACTTCTTCCCTCTTAACTTCTTAACAAAAAGGGGAAGCGCATTTATCAAACGCGGCAAAAATTTTGAGGTAATAGGATGAACTTTTTGTTGCGGCTCCCCCTCACTACAAAGGTTTTTGTATCCACAAAAACGCTTTTCCGCTACCCCCACCCATTAACAATTAACAGTGGGTTAGTGGACAATGGACAGACTCTAAAAAAGCAACCTAAGCGGGGAGGCAATGCCTAAAAGTGAGGCGGGGACAACGCCGAAAGTGCCCATTTTCGTATTCCGCATTTTGATAAAGAGAAGTTCCCAACTCTATTTTAAAAAGCGTCTGATTATTGCGTAAATACGCGCCTTGAAATTATTTGCGGCGTTAAAAACGGCTAAACAACGCAGAAACATACTTGAAGAAGAGTACGACAGACGGCGGAACAGTATCTTTGCCAGCATCATTTTCTTTTCATACCATTCAGGAAATATCAGCGTATACCCGTCATGGTCAAACGCCGCGGCGCGTTTAAGATTACGCCATTGTCGGTTATCCGCGCCGCACGGAAAATCTATAAAAATGTTAAGCCAATTTTTTACGTCTTTATACGACATAAAAACATTATTGCCGCCAAATATCGAAATAATATCCTTAGCGTAATTAACAATGCCTTTTGCTATAAACTTGTATGTTTCCACCCGTGTTTTTTCTTCGCAAGATAATTCCTTGTAAACCGGCAGTCCGTTTTCAATATATTCAACAGGCGGTTCAGGAGATGTCATAAGGAATTCAATCAGGCTTAGATTGTACACCAGAGATTCGTCTTTATCCTTGAATTCACCCCCCCCCCCCCATTCTCAATACGGACCAATAATAGCCCTGCACGCCTATCTCATCACGCGCGGACAACTCTTGCAGCAATTTTTGGGCAGAACATTTTGCCGTAATCGAATCGATTACGGCAATTTTTTTGCTGCCGCAATTTTTCTTGCAACGGCAATTTTTCTTGCCGAGCATACCGGACACGGCGTATTTATAGTAAACATCTTTTTCTGCTTGCGCCAACTGTTTGTATAAAGCTATATTTTTTTGAAAAAATTCTTTAGCGGCGCAAAATGAAAGGCCGTCAAGGGGAGGCGTGGCGGAACGCAGCAACGGATCTTTGTTTTTATAAAAACAAAGTATCTTTTTTATGCCGGACAATCCAATCGATTCAAAAAAATCATCATTGTCGCAGTCCATTAGAAATAACATACTGACTATGCGCGGGGCGTATATATACAAGGTGTTAAAAGAATTGCCGGTCATTAAATCAAACACTTCTTTTAGGATATAACCGTCACGCGCCACAAACAACACATCAGTTATGCCGTCATTTTTAAGTTTGTTTTTTAGCCATTCCATATACGCCAGTACAACAGGGCCTCCGTATACATAACCAAAATCTTCAAAATAATCCGGCCTGCCGGTATCGATACCGGCAGGCCGCGGGTGTTTTATATTCCAGAGCGCCAGGGTCCCAAGAATTATTGAAGCGCCAAGGCTTTTAGCGTTTTTTACGCGGTATCTTTTCGCGTTCTTCATATCATGAAAAAGCTGGTTTTTAATTTTTGTATAATGGCAGGCGTGGATACCGTTTTTCTTTGCCATTAATAAATCGGAATAATAATTATCGCCTATATGCAGCACATCCTGCCCATGGATACCCATGTCGTTAAGCGCGAACAAAAACAAGTTCCCCGTATGTTTTGTAAAAAAACAATCACTCGAAAGATAGATTTTGTCATATCCGTAATAATTATTAGAAATTAAAACATCTTCAATAACGTATTTTGGCAGATACATATCGGAAATAATGATTACTTTTTTCTTTTGTTCAACGGCATATTGAAAATATTTTTGCATATCCGGATTCGCCCGCAATGTCAGTTTTTCAAGTTCAATTTCACGCTCATACATACATTCAAAAGGAGCGTCTATCCGGTCATATATTTCATCGTAAGTGATTTCTTCACGCTTAGTTTTTTTTCTTGCCTGCCATTCGGCATTACAGCGCGCCGCCGCAAAACCGTTCATTTGATGAATTTTTTCCAGATGAACAAATAAATCGCCCGGGTTGTTGTACGGACGCACAAGAAGTGTGTCAAAAATATCAAAAGAGATAAGATCGTGTTTATTTATGGCGTTTATAATCCGGTTTTGAGCTTCTTTTACCGTACTACTCCGCATTTTCCATGTCCTTCATGCTTTTAGTTTAATACGCCCACCATTTTTTGAAAAGAGACCATTTGCCGCTGTCTTGCAAACTCTATTCGCAGTGGGGGTCTAATACCCATCGCAAACTTGTTTGCGCCCCTTCAAGGCGAGGTTAGAAGAGGGAGGGGGATAAAGAATGTCCAAAACCTGAACCGAAACCGCCGGGGAAGCGTGACTGGGCGGCGAAAGGGAAAAGCCGGAATCTGCTTGAACGGCTGACAGAACGTGAGGATGAGGTATTACGATTTATGACGGTGAAAGAAGTGCCGTTTACGAATAATCAGGTGGAGCGGGATTTGAGGATGATGAAAGTGCAACAGAAGATATCCGGATGTTTCAGGATCTGGGAAGGAGCGAAGATATACTGCCGGATACACAGTTATATATCCACCTGTCTTAAACAGGGAATGACGGCCGGTGAAGCCGTGAATCTTATCTTTCAAGATAAATTGCCCGATTTTGTTACTTTTCAAATATTCCGGCTGAATAGTTACCTTTATGTGGTCAGTGTAAAATTAGGTATCATGTACAGCAATTATCATATAAGAGCCTCAAAATCAGTTGTATCATAGTCATGTAGACTTGTAGCAGGTAAAAATAAATAATGTTCGAACGTTTAGTCATCGCATAGGAATTATGGCAACATTATTATATCAATTTCGCCCTTTTTAGATGATTTATTGCCCATGACCTGCGTTTGCGAAATATATGAAACTGAAGACTCGGAAATTTCCATTTTATGAGAAGGAAAATGCTTTTTCAAAATCTCAATAGTTGTATTTTTTGTAAATTCTCTAATATCTGTTCTAACATAAATCGTTGCGTTCTTTTTCATCATGACCGCACAGTATTTAAAAACAGTATCCAGCAAATCATAGTATTCAATTTTATTACTGAAACGTTTTTTATATTTATCGCTTAGATAAAGCGGATTGGCCGCACCGCCTAACATCCAACATCTAAGCCATTGGTCAGAATGATAATTTGTTACGGAACAATATGGAGGTGAAGTAAAAAGCAATGAGTATTTATTGATACATCAGCCTGCGGGTCTTCGGGTATCGCTATAATACTGAATTTCTGCCCCTGAACTGTTGGAAAGATGTGGGGAATCTCAGTGGTGTAATTATATTGTCCGCTTAAAAGTTTAGGTGGGGTCGAGTTTACGTTTACGTCAAGAATTGAAAGCTCATTGCTCTTTGCCGGGGTCTGGCTGAATGTTCCGCTTATTACGACATCCCCCGTCGGCATCCTGAATGTCCACTGGTTAACGGCAACTTTGGTAAATTGTACCTGATTTCCGCCGTCGATTTTTATGGAAATGTTATCAATGAGCAGTTAGGAATGAGGAATGAGCAATGAGGAAAAATGCGGGCAGTCGCGTATGCCAAACACCTTTTTCGGCCCCTAAGGCACGGAGTAAAGTTCGCTTTGGGTATGCCGGCGCGGAGCGCATGAGAAACCCGCTGGCGGGCCCGCTGGCGGGCTTGACATAAATATTTTTTAATGATATGGTAACAATGT
>JAISCO010000234.1 GCA_031265535.1 Spirochaetaceae bacterium
CGGTCGCAAAACCGCATTGCGGTTTTGCTTCTGGAGTTTGCGCTCTGCGCAAACTTCATGCTTGTATCCAGTGTGGAGTTTTGCCTACGGCAAAACTCTAGAAGTAAATCCGCGAAGCGGATTTACGACCGGAACCCCCGCAAAGCCCGGTTTTTTGCGGCGCAAAAAATGCGCCCATATAAGGTTTTGAAAAAGCCTTCTCCATCTATTGGTTTTTTGTAAGTAGAAGCACTATAATAGGGGCGAGAAGCGCAAATTACCATCTATTCTTTTTGAGAAAAATCGGATATAATACGAAGGTGAGAAAAATGAAACCTATTAGCGAAAAAAAAGCTTACGTGGCGGTTTGCGAGGCGTTTCGGCGCAGTGGCGAGGGGATCACCGTGGCCGATCTTGCCGCGAAAACGGCGCTTCCTCTCTCCGTGGTTAAGGAGGCCGCTCCCAAGGCGGCGGATGAGTACAACGGCAGTCTCTCGGTAACTGAGTCGGGCGAAATCCTCTACTCGTTTCCTCGCGGGTTTAAGAGCCGTTATCGGGGCGTAGGCGTCTTTTTGAAAAAAGCTTTGTCCAAAGCGGGCAATGTGCTTGCCGTCTTTGCTAAATGGGCGTTCAAGGTCTGGATCATGTTAATGCTGATCGGGTACTTCGCGTTTTTTATGCTTCTTGCTCTTGCCGCGTTGCTCATCTCTGTCGCGGGAAACTCTTCCAACAACTCATCTTCACGGCGTTCCGGCGACGGCGCGATCAATCTGGTCGGCGGACTTTTTAATATGATCATCCGGCTGTGGTTTTATTCCGAGTTGTTCAATATGGATCGGAACTATGCTTACGGTCGCCGGCCTACGACCAAACCGCGAGGCCGCCCTTTGCACAAGGCGATTTTTTCCTATGTATTTGGCGACGGCGATCCAAATACGACTATCGAACAGCGGCATAAAACGGCGGTCATTGCTTTTATTCAGGCGAACAAGGGTGTCATCAATCTTGAGGAATATATCGCCATCACCGGCAAGACTCCGTTTGACGCCGATCGCGAGATTGCCGCGTTTTGCGCTGGATTTGGTGGCTCGCCCGAGGTTACGGACGACGGTACGATTGTGTACCGGTTTGACGACCTGTTGCTCAAAGCGGATGCTAGTGCCCGCTCGATTGCCGTTCCTTATAAACAGTTACGGCATTTTTCGGGCAATACGAAAAAGATGAACAGGTGGTTTGCCGTACTTAATACGGTAAATCTTCTTTTTGGCGGCTATTTTCTCTACAATGCGCTGATTCCGCAAACCGGAGGACTTACTCTTTTTAACTATCTGTACCGTGTGGCATTCGTTCTGATCGGTAACAATGCGCCCACTGCGCAGACCTTTTTCCTGCATGCTTTGGGCATTGTGCCCGTTGTGTTTTCGCTCCTCTTCTGGATTATCCCCGTTGTCCGCTATATGAAGCTCAAGAAAGAAAACGCGGGCTTAAAACTCGAAAATCTGCGTAAAATCGGGACACGCCATGTTTATACTGCGCCGCTAACGGTGAAGCCTGCCGAAATAAAAAGCAGCATGGCGGAGGCGTCACCTGAAAATCTCACGAAGGCGCAAGACACGATCATTAAAGAATTGTCCTTTTTTGGCAGTCCCGACATTAACGCCGAAGAAAACGGCGAGGTTGTCTATTCGTTTGCCGGCATAAAGCGTGATAAAGCTGCGACAGGCAAATACCGTGATTCCATCGACGGCGGGAAGTCGGATTTGGGGAAGGTTATTTTTAGCGCGGAATGAGCAGATTGTGATACGGGGTGATCTGCGGCGGTCATGGATGCCAGTGACCCCACGGATGGGGATTGGAGAATCACAGAGTGAGGATGTGTCTATGCTGTGAGTACTCATGTTCCGGTTTGTTTACAGAGACTGGCGTAAAAAGTGTGTTTAAATAGTGTTAGGCGAAATAAACCCGAAAATTTCTGAAAAACAAGGCGTGCCGCCATCTGTGGCGGCACAAAAAACATATTGACATAATATTTTACAAACATTATACTCTCTCATAAATGGAGGTTCATATGTTCAATATAGATGAAGAAAAGGATAAATTGACTAAAGAATTATCGGAACAATACTCCAAAAATATAATAACCATTGAAGAATACGAACGTATTCTGGAATATATAAATAAAATAGAAACGAAAAAAGAAGTAAACATTATTGAAAAAATAATACGGGAAAATGCTATTGAGAATAATGAAATAATGATACCGAAAATAAAAGAGAACCATTTATCCATGTTTTCATGGAGGACGACAAATGTAAAGTCGATAAACGGGAACGGTGGGAAATTTATCAGCTTGTTTGGGACAAATAGAATAATAGTGGATAATTTACCCAAAGGGAGGACAGTGATAAATGTAAATTCAGTATTTGGATTAACAGAAATAATTGTATCAAAAAATATAAAGATAATAAACAAATCGGCGCCAATATTTTCAGGCATATTTTTATCAAATGAGATAAACAGGGGAAATGAAGAATTGCCTGAATTATATATTGTCGGGAAAGCAATTTTTGGAAATATAACCATAAAGGCAATAGACGAATTTAAAAAAGAGGATGAACAGAAAAAAGAATTTGAAGAAAAGGTAAAAGAAAAAATATTAAAGAAAATATATGATAAAATATAAAAGCATAAGGGACGCCCGCCGTCCGTAGCGGGCGCTTCGTAGCGGGTTTTACTTCGCCTAACAGGTCTGTATATGCCCCGCGCCCATTCGGGCACTCCGGGGTTTCGTTCGCCTAGTGGAATGATTAGACTAAACAGAGAGAAATGTAAATCACCGCGAAGTCGAAAAAGGCGAATAAGTTGAATATTGGATGATATAAAAGTGATGTTTTTCCTCTGCAGGCGGAACGTGAAACTCGCTCTGCGAGTTCAAGTTTGGACCCATGATTCTTTTACTTTTTTGACTTATTCGACTTTGTGTTAAATCTTTGAAGCGTGCTGTTTAGTCTAATCAGCCTACTAGGTCGGCTACGCCTCCCACGGCTCACTACACCCACATTTTTGCAACCCTAGTCTTGCTACGCAAGCCCTTATTCGGGCTGCAAAAGCATCATAAACAACCGGAACATTGTATGACATTTGGCCTGAAAATTTTGTAAATAAAAAATAACAGATAGGTGAGCCTGTTCCAAAACACGAGCAAGTTTTAGAACAGGCTCTACTTTTTTATACATTTTGAATGATTTTGGGGGCATTGCGCATAACGTTCCGGCTGTATGCGATGTTTTAGCCGCCCGAATAAGCAAATGCGTAGCATTTGCAGGGCGGACAAAATGTGGGTGGAGTGAGCCGTGGGAATGGAGCGTAGCGGAATGACCTAGGCGAACGGAACCCGAGCCGCCTACTGGCGGCGAAGCGTAAACAGTCCTGTTATGTGCAGTTTGTCCGTACACAATATATTTATCCTTTTATTATTTCCTTGATTATTTTATTTTCTTCATAAAATTCATTACTCAATATATCCATATATATTATATCGTATGTTTTGCTTCCTCTTTTTAATGCTTCCCGTTTTTTTCCCATATTTTTAAATCCTACTTTTCCATATGATGCCATTGCACGTTTATTAAATTGATAAACCGTTAATCCAATATTATGTAAATTTAATGCCTTAAACCCATAATCTACTAATAATGTCAAGGATTCACTTCCATAACCTTTA
>JAISCO010000251.1 GCA_031265535.1 Spirochaetaceae bacterium
GCCCCCGCCCAAAACGGCACGCTCTCTTAGTGAGCGTGTACTTGGGTAAGGCAGCATGGCGTGGGCCTCGAAAAACTTACTGTTGCCTATAAATGTTTAAAGGCCCCTGTCTACAGCCCGCCTACGGCGGTCTTCCGCCACCCCCCACCCCGCCAGCGGGCCCGCTGGCGGGTTCCGCATACGCTCCGCGTTAGCGTCTTGCCGCTAACGCAGACTTGGCCGCGCCTCATACCGGCGGTCAGCCGGCGGGCGTTATCGTTTGTTAATATTTTGAAATGAGGCATTTTCGTCCCGCCGGAGGAATGTTTTAACTATTTAGTCTTACTTGATAATGCGGCGCGTACATGCTTATATTGGCGGCGGCAAATCCGTCTTGAATGTTCCTATGTAACTCCGAATATATTGTGGGGAGCATGCTTACATTTTTTGTATAAGCGTTTATTTCATACCAGCAGTAAAAATCATCAAGTTTTGTCTGATTCACAAAAGGCGCCGGCGTTTTTTCCGTATATTCTATTTTTAACGCGGCGTTGATAAGTATCTCATGCACAATATGCCATGGGATATCGTAGCCCATAGTGATTTTAGTATTCACAATATATCCGTCAAAGTTATCTACGATTGACGAATTATAGTTTGTAACGCTTGTATTCAATATCATTTGGTTTGGAAATGAAACAAATTCATTTTTATGAGTGCGTACCCGTGTGCTCATCGGGCCGCGCTCAACGACAAATCCGGTTATATCATTTATTTTAATCCGGTCCCCGACGCGAAAAGGCCGCATATATGTCATAACAATACCGGCAATCAAATTGCTTATTACCGAACTCGAACCTAATGAAAAAATCACGCCGACCAAAACCGATATGCCTTTGAAAATGTCTGAATCGGAGTTTGGAAGATATGGATATATGAACGCTATTGTAAAGGCGAATATCAGCATGCGCAGTATGTTGAATGTGGGTCTCGCCCAGTCAGCATAAAAACCCGGAATTACAAGTTTTTTCCGCTCAATCTGATTCGTAAAAAATTTTATGGTACGCATGATATAGCGCGCGATTATAATGATAATGGCAATGGCAAATAGATTGGGTATATAATTTATTACTCCAAAAACAAACTGTTTCAGCGGAGTTAATATGTAGCTAAACAGCTTTTCGGATAAATTACGTGTTGCCTCAAATTGATGAAATACAAGCGGTATTGTAATGACCAACTGAATCAGCGATAAAACCAGTTTTAATACAGTTACTATTTTCACCGAAAGTCCGAGCATATGCCCAACGTCCATCAAAACAATCTTTTTAAATTTAATAGGACGAAAATGCGCTTTTCCGTATGTTTGCAATTTTTTCGCGGCGAAACCGGCAAATTTCCATGTAAGCCATATAAATAAAATTTGTAAAATAGATATGCCCAGCGCGATTCCGACACGTATAAGAAAGCGAAAATTCTGTTCGTTGATCGCGCCGGCAATGATGTCGCTTGCGTCTTTTAATTCTTCTTGTATCGTTTCGTCGGCATCTGCCGCGTCACCTGCCGCGGCAGATGCCGCAGTGTCTACCGCTCCCGTGTCCGCGCTTTCAGCGTTCGCGCTTTCAACGCTCAAGCTGCCGGTCTCTTGCCCGGAGAGTTCCGTTAAAAAAAATATAAATATCAGCGGCAATAAATAAAAAATCTTTTTCACAACGCAGTCCTTCAAGCTACTCTTGATTCTCGTTACGAATTATTTTTATCGTGTTGATTTTGCGTCCTTCTATTTCCTGCACGATAAAATCTAAATTTTTATAGCTTATTTTTTCATCACATACGGGTATGCGACCGAACATATCAAAAACAAAACCGCCGAGTGTATCAAAATCACTGGAAGGAAGCTCAACGCCTAATGTTTCGGCAAGGTCTTCAAGATTGAAGCGCGCGTCGCAGAGCCATGAGTTGCCGCTTAAACGGGTGATCTCCTCGCGTTCATTGTCGAATTCGTCCTGAATGTCGCCGATTATCTCTTCTAAGATGTTTTCCATGCAAACAATGCCTGAAACTCCGCCGTATTCATCGACAACGACGGCTATATGGACACGGCGGCGTTGAAACTCCCGCAACAGTTCATCTATGTGCTTTGATTCCGGCACAAAAAATGGCTTACGGAGTATCTCGGTTATCTTAAAATCTCCGCTCCCTATTAGTTTTTTTAGTATGTCTTTAACGTAAATGATGCCTATTACATTATCTATCGTGCCGCTGTAAACGGGAAAGCGCGAGTGCTCGCTTTCCGCTATGCGATTAAGCAATTCCTCTTTCGGAAGATCGTCGGGCAGTAACAGTGTATCAACGCGGGGTACCATAACTTCTTTAACGGTGGTTTCGCCGAATTCTACGACTCCGCGTATCATTTTCCGCTGGTCGGTTTCGAGCGCCTCCTGAGTTTTGCGTTCGAGTTCGTCTTTTTTAAAAAAATGTTTAAAATAATCCGGTATCTTCACTTTTCGGGCCTCACCAATTTAAGGATAAACCCACTAAACAGTATATCACGCCCATAAAAAATAATCTACCCCCCGCCGCAGCGATTCCGATTTCAAAACAAAAATCAGCGCAACACGGATGGCCCCCGCCGCAAAGAGGTAAAAAGTAAAAGGTAAAAAGGAAAAACGAGCAATTAGCAATGAACAATTAGCAATGGAAGAGGCGGCACAAGCGTAATTTGCGAAGCGTAACGAAGCAAAAATGCGCCCAAAATCGAAAAAGTGCCGTTAAAACTATATCAAATCCAGGATTTTCCCGAAATCGGAATTGTTGCCCCGCCAGTGGGTTTCCATACGCTCCGCGTTAGCGTCTTGCCGCCCCTCGTTGGGGGCGGAGAGGCTTTTGGTTCGATAGCTGCCTTCGTTTTTTGTTCCGACATCACTCCTGACTCCTCATTCCTCACTGCTCACTCCTCACTGCTCATTGATAATTGTTAATTGCTAATGGGTGGGGGTAGCGGAAAAGCGTTTTTGTGAATACAAAAACCTTTGCAGCTAGGGGGAGCCGTGACGAAAATTTTCATCATAAACTTCAAAATTTTAACAGTTTATGATCAATGCGCTTCCCCTTCTTGTTTGAAACCGGCTCAACTGATAATTGCTCATTACCTTTTCCTTCTTCCTTCTTCCTTCTTCCTTCTTCCTTCCCTTCCTTTTTCCTTGTCCGTCTTGACCAGCATTAACTAAAAGCTATAATAAGAGATAGTTTAAAACCATAGTTTCCCGGCTTTTCCACCATATTTTTGATGAGGTATTGAATGTTAAAAGGACGCGGTCTAATTGGGCCGGATGATCTTAGCGTAGAGGAGCTTGAATGGCTTTTTGACTTGACAGCGCGTATAAAGGACGACGCCGGATATTTGCGGCAATCGTGCCGCGGCAGGCTGTTGGCATCGCTTTTTTTTGAGCCGAGTACACGGACGCGGCTTTCGTTTGAGGCCGCTATGTTACGTCTGGGCGGCAGTGTCTTGGGTTTTGCCGAGCCGGGGTCAAGCTCCGTGAGTAAGGGTGAAAGTCTTGCCGACACGATTCGTGTTGTCTCGTCATATTCCGATGTGATAGTGATGCGCAATCCAAAAGAAGGTTCGGCGTTGCTGGCTTCGCGGTATTCCACGGTTCCAATAATAAACGCGGGGGACGGCGGGCATCATCATCCTACGCAGACGCTTACCGATCTTGTTACGATTAAGCATTTACGCGGTGATTTTTCTAGGCTTACCATTGGTTTTTGCGGCGATCTGAAATTTGGACGCACAGTTCATTCGCTCGCGGCGGCGCTGTCGCGTTACGCTAATGTTAAAATGGTTTTTGTTTCCCCAGATGAATTAAGAATCCCTGAATATATAACATACGGTATTCTTAAAAAAAATAATATCGAGTATGCCGAGACAGACCGCCTTGAAAAAGTGATAAACGATCTTGATGTTCTGTATATGACGCGCGTGCAGCGTGAACGTTTTTTGAACGAGGAAGAGTATATCCGCCTTAAAGATTCATACATCTTAACCACGGACCTAATGAAGCGCGCGCGCAATAAAATGATTGTGCTGCATCCGCTTCCACGTGTGAACGAAATTTCGGTCGAGGTTGACGATGATCCGCGGGCGGCTTACTTTAAACAGGCTGAATACGGGATGTACATAAGAATGGCCCTGTTGGCGGCCATTCTGGGAGTCGTCTAAATGCTGATTGTAGATAAAATTAAAAATGGAATAGTGATAGATCATATTAAAGCCGGTCAGGGAGTGCGTATTTTTGAATGGCTTTCGCTTGGAAAATCGCCGCATACAATTTCTTTTGTAGTAAACGCGTCTTCAACACGGATAGGCAAAAAAGATATTATAAAGATTTATGATACAATAAATATAAATTATGATATTTTAGGACTCATCGATCCTAACATTACGGTAAACATTATCGAAAATGAAATTGTAACGCAAAAAATAATGCTGCAACTACCGGAGCGTGTCGAAAATGTAATTTTTTGCAAAAATCCGCGCTGCATTACGTCAACAGAAAAATATATTCCGCATATATTCAATATCGCGGATAGAACGGCGGAAACATACCGCTGCGCATACTGCGATGAAACCCGCGGCGCGGAGGATTTTCGTTGAAAATAATTTTTCGCAATTTTCATATCATAGACGCTTTTACGGATATTATAGGAACCGTGTTTGTAGACGGCGGACGCGTTTCCGCTATTCTTCCAAAATCAGAGGCGGAGCATAGCGCGATTCTGCCCGTTTTTGGGCCTGAAAACGAGGCAGGATACGGCTCCGAAAACGGCGCTATTGTTTTAGACGGGGGCGGGCATCTTGTCCTGACAAGCGGCTTTATTGATATGCACGCTCATTTCCGCGACCCGGGCGACGCCGCTTTGTCAGGTGAATCAAGCGTGTTTGATTTTTGCAAAAAAGAAACTTTGGAATCCGCCTCGCTTGCGGCGGCTCGCGGCGGCTATACCAGTGTGGTTTGTATGGCAAACACAAATCCGGCGATTGACAGCGTAGATACAGCGGCGGCCCTAAAGCGGCGCTCTGACGCGCTAGGTTTAATAAATTTATATCCGGCAATTTCGCTCAGCAAAGGGATGAACGGCAAAGTACTTTCGCCGTATTTGTCGAGCGGCGCAAAGGGTCCGCCGGCGTACAAGCCGCCGCTTATTTCTGAAGACGGCAAGGATGTGGCGGATAGTGATTTGTTCGCCGCCGCTTTGCGTGAAGCGGCGGCGCGGGATGCCGTAGTCTCGTGCCACTGCGATCTTGGCGGCGAAGAAGCGGCTGTCGAACGGGCTATTATGCTGGGCGCCGGTACAGACGCTCGTCTGCATATCGCGCACGTTTCCACGAAAGGGTCTGTAGAACTGATACGTGAGCATAAAAAAAACTTGTCTTTAACCGCGGAAGCGACGCCGCATCATATCGCCCTCACGAAACGCGACGCGGACAAGGCGGGGGCAAATACTTTTGGCAAGGTTGCCCCTCCTTTACGCGGCGAAACAGACCGCCTCGCGTTAATTGAGGCGCTGCGCGACGGTGTAATTGATGTTATTGCCACAGATCACGCGCCCCACGCGCCGGCAGACAAACAAAACGGGGCGCCCGGGTTTAGCGGTCTTGAAACAGCTTTTGCCGTATGCAACACTGTCCTTGTAAAGGAAAATCATTTTTTGCCGCAAAAACTTTTTTCCCTGCTAAGCGCGGCTCCGGCGCGTATACTTGGTTTAAGCGGGCGCGGGTTTATCGCTAAAGGTAACCACGCGGATATTGTCATACTGGATACAGAATCAGAAATCATTGTCGACAGCGCCGCGTTTGCTTCACGCGGGAAAAATACACTATTTACGAGAAGAAAACTTTCAGGCTCTGTGATATTAACTTTGCGCGGCGGTAAGATCACGTATCACGCGGCTGTTGTGGGCTGAATGTAAAAGGCGGCTTACCAATGAAAAATGATGGGAACTTTAAAGACAAACTCAGGCGCGGCAGTATTTTTGCGCTTGTCGCGGCACTTCATGTTTTCTTGCTTTTCTTTATTGTTTTTACGATTGAAGTTACCGCCGGAACGGTCGAGATGCCAATAAGCGTGATGAAGCTTGCGGACATTGATGAAGAAGTGCCGCCTCCCGAAACTCCGCCCTCCCCTCCTTCGCTTCCCCCACGGGAAGCGTCTCCTGTTGTTGAGCAAGAAATAGTTGAGAGCATCGCCGAAACAGTGATAGAAGTAGATGAAGCGCCTGTTGAAATTGAGACTACCGCCGCAATTTCGTCCGCCGCCGTGCCTGTACGCTACACCGAGGAGTATCTTCCGCAAAATAAAGTTTCCGTGCTGCCCCAGCTTGATGAGCGGGACATACGTTCACGGCTGGTATATCCGCCGATAGCCCTGCGTTCCGGTCTTGAGGGGATTGTGTATCTTGAGCTTTACATTGACCGCGGGGGTAATGTGCGGCGTATTGTGATACTGAAGGAGAATCCGCCCGGCAGAGGTTTTGGCGAGGCTGCCGCTAAGGCATTTGAGGGACTCAGCGGCAAACCGGCGCAAGCCAACGGCGAGACTGTTTCGGTACGTTACCGGTATCCGGTGCGTTTCCAGATTAAATAGATGCCCCCCCCCCCCCCTCCCCCTTTACCCCCCCCCTAAAACGCAACGAACCCGGCGCTTAAAGCGCTTCATGAAGCGGAAAAAGAAGGCGGCGGATTATAATTGAGAGAGAGCCAAGCGGGCGGCTTCTTGCTCAGCATATTTCTTGTTTTTGCCCATACACGGGCCGAATGTTCTGCCGCCGCAGCTTACTTCAATCCAGAAGTAACGCGCATGCTCCGGGCCGCTGTGTTTCGCAAGCCGGTAACTGGGATACCCCTTGAATTTCCGCTGGCAAACTTCCTGTAGACGCGACTTGTAATCTTCTTTGCCCTTGTTTTCCCTAACCTTAATGATTTCAGGCATTATGCAACGGCTCACAAAGTCAAAAGCCGCCTTAAAGCCTGAATCCAGATACAAGGCGCCAAACAAAGCTTCAAGCGCGTCCGCAAGCAAAGCCCTTTTGTCTCTGCCGCCGGAAAGTTCCTCTCCACGTCCAAGAATCATCATCATGTCTATTTGTAGTTCACGCGCAATGCCGGACAATGTTTCTTCAGAAACAACTATCGACTTTATCTTTGCCAACTCACCTTCGCTGCTTTCAGCCAAGCCGCTGTACAATAGACTAGCCGTTACCGCGCCAAGTATCGCGTCCCCCAAAAACTCTAAACGCTCGTTGCTCATTTTTGAGTGAATTTCATTTGAAACAGAACGGTGCATAAAAGAAAGCTGTAAAAGTTCAATGTCCCGGAATTTTATCCCCAAGTTATGTTGAAACGCGCAAAGTTCCTTTTTCCGCGCATAGCTGATTACAGGAATACCGGGAGTTGTCATTTACTGCTTCTTTGATTTTATAAATTCGTATGCGTCCTTTACGGTTTCAAACTTAGTTGTTTCTTCATCGGGAATTTTGATACCAAATTCCTCTTCGATGGCGTAGACCAACTCATAGGTGTCCAGACTATCCGCCCCAAGATCCTGCCGGAAAGAGGCGTCAAGCGTAATTTTAGACGGATCAATATTCAATTTATCCGCTATGATTTTTTTTATCTGCTCGTATAAATCTTCCATAAAAAATGAACTCCTTAAAGATTCAACCTAAAGTTAACTCTTAGGTTTGATTACTTGTTTACCGCGGTAAAAACCGCATTTTGGGCAAACTCGATGTAGTATAACCTTGTTGCCGCAGCCGCCGCATTCTACAGTAAGCGGAGCGTCAAGCCGCATATTAATAGTCTGCCGCCTGCTCGTCCGCGCCTTCGATGTTTTCGATCTGGGTACTGCCATTATAACCTCGCTAATTCCGCAATTAAACCACCTTAGCAAAAGGCGGTGTATTTTGTCAATATGGGTGGATGACGGGTTTTGAACCCGCGACAACGAGATCCACAATCTCGGACTCTACCACTGAGCTACATCCACCATTAGTATTCTAAGTATGCAAAAAATCTCCCATTTAGTCAACCCGCCAGCGGGTTTAACATACGCTCCGCGTTAGCCCACCAGCGGGTTTAACATACGCTCCGCGTTAGCCCACCAGTGGGTTTAACATACGCTCCGCGTTAGCCCACCAGCGGGTTTACATGCGCTCCGCGCTAGCGTCTTGCCGCCCCTCGTTGGGGGCGGAGATGCGTTCACTTCGCCCGCCAGCGGGTTTAACATACGCTCCGCGTTAGCGTATTCCCGCCGCTCGTTGGCGGCGGAGATGCGTTCACTTTGATAGTAGCGCGTTCAAAGTTTTACCTTCACTCCGATAATTCGCGTTAATCTGTGTAATCTGTGGCCCATATTCCGGTTCAGAAGGGGGCGCTGTTTCCCCGCATCATCGCAAACCGTTGTCTCATAGTCGCGCCCCCCTGTCTACAGCCTGCCTACGGCGGTCTTCCGCCACCCCCCGCCGGCCAGCCGGTTTCAATGCCTCCGGCCTATTGTTTGCTGCTAACGCAAACTTGTTTGCGCCGTTGGTGGCGGAGATGCGTTCACTTTGATAGCGGCGGTCGGGTCTTTACTCCTCATTCCTAACTGCTCATTGTTAATTGTTAATTGTTAATTTTTTTAAGTTTCGTTGTTTTCCAATGATTGATGAAATGCATACCGCGCTAAGAATTAAGCTGCCGCCCAGGAGCGCGGAAAGCGAAGGCCGTTCCCCAGTTACCAGAAGTACCCATAGAGGATTAAGTACCGGTTCAATCACCGCGGTAAGCATGGCCTGTATGGCGCTGACCCGTTTGATACCATAGGCAAACAAGAGGGAAGCCAAACCAATTTGCAAGGTTCCCATAAGGAGAACCACTCCTATGCTTACTGTAGTAAGAGAAGGGGGATAGAGGAAAACAAAGGGTATGGCAAAGGCCGCGCAGAGGATGTGGGACAGGAGCATGGCATCCGCGGGATTTCCGTCTTTTTGCATCCGCATACATACCGAACTGGTACCGAAAAGTATACCTGAAAGAACCGCGATGCAGTCCCCGCCTAAAGTCCCGCCCCCCAAGCTATCCTTAAAAAATATACAAAGTCCCGCTATTATCAGAAGCAGCGCGGCCCAGTGCTCCCAGTATAGTTTTTCTTTGATCAAAATCCAGCCAATGATCGCCGCCCACAGCGGGGCGCTGTACTGTAATAGAATCGCATTAGCCGAAGTAGTGAGTTTATTGGCAATCACAAAGGTGATCATGGTAGCGGCATAGCCCAGTCCTGCGGCAAAAACCGGCAAAAACGTAGTGGTTTTGCCCCTTCTCCGTTTAAACAGAAGCCTTATTACCAATAAAAAAAGGGCGGCGATAAAACTACGAGCCCCCGCGATTAGTACCGGATGCCATGGAACCAGTTTGATACAGAGCCCTGAAGTACTCCAGAGTATAGCGCAAAGAAAAATAGCCCCCTGCCCGATGGTTTGGGAACTTGCGGTACGAGTATACTTCATAATTGGATATTATACTGAAAAAGGGAAAAGTAATCCAAGTAAGAAGTAAAAAGTAAAAGAGAAAAAGTTCCTCACTCCTAATTGCTCATTCCTAATTCCTCCTTTTTACTTCTTCCTTCTTACCTCTTCCTTGTTTTTGGGATTGACTTTTTATTTGGGGCTTGATAGTCTTATAGGACAGTTTAATAGGGATTTTAAGAGGGGCTGTAAAAAGCCCTTTTTTTTGAGGTAATGATGCGGTATACACCGAAAACGGAGGATCAATTATTTGATTCGGTCGAGGCTGTTGTTAAAGGATTTGATATGAGCCTTGTAGAACTTTCGGTTTCGCGGCACAAAGGCGGAGTACAAGTGCGGGCAATTATTTATAAGAATGGGACAGTAGGAATTGACGACTGCGCCCGCGTACACCGTGCCATGCTGCCCCGCCTTGAACTAGCCTTTTCCAGGCAGGAACTTTATATCGAAGTTTCATCTCCCGGGATTGAACGCAAAATAAAGGACGGCTCAGAATTTATTCACTACATAGGGAGACAGCTTACTTGTTACCGGACAGATATTTCAGATTGGACAAGCGGTATTCTGATGAGTGCCGGCGATACTCATATTGTAATTAAGGGGAAAAACGAAATGATTAATCTACCTTACGGCGTAATCGCCAAAGCAAAACTTACTTCTTTTACATTTGACACGCAAAGTAAACTGAAAGAAGAGGCGGCGCTCTGATGGCAACAGATGTAACGGAGGCCATACTCCAGTTAACACAGGAACGTAGTATCTCTGAAGAACTTGCAATCAAAATCGTCGAAGATATACTGCTTGCGGCGTACAAAAAGAAGTTTGGCAGTGATGAAAACGCGGAAGTCCGCTTTGACGACACAAAACGCGGCGTTTCCATTTTCGCGCGAAAGTATATCGTTGACGGGGTGTACAATCCGACCGTTGAAATAGAGTTGGACGAAGCCAGAGCATTGAATCCGGACGCGGAAGAGGGCGATGAGATTCTTATAGAGCTTGATCCTAAAGATTTCGGCCGGATGGCTATCGCAAATGCCAAGCAGACAGCCACAAAATCAATACGGGATATTCGAAAAGACAGCCTTTACGCCGAATATAAGGATAAAGAAGGCGAAATTATTATAGGTTACTACCAGCGTGAGCGGAACGGTACAATTTATGTTGATTTAGGCAAAATTGAAGGCGTTTTGCCAAAAAAATTTCAGTCGCCGCGTGAAATTTACCATGTAAACGACCGAATCAAGGCGCTGATTTTCAAAGTTGAAAAGACGGAAACCGGACTTTCCATTGTACTTTCGCGTACACATACCGATTTTGTCCGCGCTATATTCGAGTTGGAAGTGCCCGAAATTTATGATAAAACCGTTGAAATTCATAAAATAGTCCGCGAGCCCGGCTATCGGTCCAAACTGGCCGTCTATTCCTCAAGAGACGATGTTGATCCGGTAGGCGCTTGCGTGGGTCTAAAAGGCGCGCGGATTCAGGCAATTATCAGAGAACTTGAAGGCGAAAAAATTGATGTTTTGAAGTACGACCCCGACCCTCAGAATTTCATAAAAAACGCGCTTTCCCCGGCCGAAGTGCGCGAAGTTATCATATTGGATGAGGCCAAACACAAGGCGCTTGCTATAGTAAGCGAGAGCCAGCTTTCGCTCGCCATAGGCAAGCAGGGGTTAAATGTACGGCTTGCCAACAGACTCGTCGACTGGGATATAGACGTTAAAACTTACGCTCAGTTTGAGGAGATGGATATTAGCTCCGAACCACGCGCCGCGGCCTCACGTCTGTTTGGCGAGAGTGAGTATGAAGACGAGATTTCTACAATTACAGAACTGCCCGGAGTTGACGGAGCGGTTGCCGCCCTGCTGGCCCAGAACAACATTGAATACATCGAAGATTTTATAAACGCGGACGATGAGCGCCTTGCCGCTATTGAAGGCTTGAGTAATGAGCAGATTGACGCTCTCCGCAGCCTGATTGATGAACTGGTCGAAGTCAAGATTGAGGATTCTGATGATGACTTGGCGGACAGCGAAAAGGATACCGCTGACGTTGAGACAAACGCCGAAGAGCAATTTGAAGGCAGCAATGAACAGGAAGCTGACGCGGCTGATAAGCCGGCGCCGGATGAGGATATTGATGATGAAGAATTAGTATGCCCGGAGTGCGGCGCTAAGATAAATACGGATATGACAAGTTGTCCTAACTGCGGTATAGGACTAAGTTTTGAGTACGAGGAATAATTTTTAGGAAGAAAAATGGCGGTTGATACAGAAAATACTCTAAAAACCATAGTGATTAAACGAAAGGAAATTGCCGGTCTTGAGAACAGCGCTGCACCGGAAAGCGGCAATAAGCCGGCTGAACCGGAGCGGAAAAAATTCGTCAAAGATAGAAAAAAATCTGTTCAAGAACCCGCGGCAAAGCCCTCCGGTAGTGAAACCGCTATTGTCACTGAAAAACCGGCGGCAAAGTCTTCCGGTAGTGAAACCGCTATTGCCGCTGAAAAACCGGCGGCAAAGCCTTCCGGCAGCGAAACCGCTGCTGCCACTGAAAAACCGGCTGCAAAACCCTCCGGTAATGAAACCGCTGCTGCCGCTGAAAAAACAACGGTAAAAGTGCGTGTCCGCAAATCAACGCCTCAAGCAGCCGCGCCGCGGCCGGATGCGACAGATACCAAGCAGCCCGCCGCGGTGTCAACGCCGGTTGTTACCGCGGCTGTAGCCGCGGCAACAACCGTATCTGAACCTGAGGCTAAGCCCGCCATTTCCCAGCCGGTGGAGGCAGCTTCGCAGCCGGCGGCCGGCAAAAAAGACGTTAATACAAATGAAGCCCCGGCCCCGGTAAGTCATGTAAGCGTATACAAAGAAACGGCGCGTCCCGCCGTACAGGTTGGGCGTGTAGGCGGTAAATTTATCGGGCCCAAGCCGCCGCCTCGTAACGCCAATTATGGCGGTATGAACCATAAAGGCGCTTACAATCGTGAAGGCGCGCCCAATAATGACGGGAACAAAAATGAAGGGCGGAAACCAGCTACTTATGTCGGGCGCGGCGGCAATGCGGCGCGGCGCGGCGGCGGGTACGGCGCTCCGCCCCCGGGTGGACGCGGGCCGGGCGGCGTAAACCAAAATAATTATTCCGGCGGCGGGCGTTATCCAAACCCTAACGGCGGACGTTACCAAAATCCCAATGGCGCGCGTTATCCAAATCCCAACAGCGGTCAGCGCGGCGCTTATGGCGGCCAGCCGTTCAAACCGGCGGGCTACAATCCGGCCGGTTACGGGACAGCCCCGCGTACCGGAATGGCGCGTCCGGCTCCAATTCCTCCATCTTCCGATAATAAAGGCGTAGTAAAGCGTACTTTCAAGACAAAGAAGCCGGAGTATCAACGCCGCGACAAAGAAGTCGAAATGGAGAAAAAACATCTCCAGGCTAAGAAGCGCCTAATCCAAACGGCAAACCCCGTACCAAAATCTATTGATATAATGGAGGTTATTTCTGTCTCCGAGCTTGCCCGAAAGATGAATCTTAAGGCATCCGACCTCATCGCTAAACTCATGAAACTGGGGCAGATGGTATCAATAAATCAGCAAATCGATTCGGAGACGGCGGCCATACTTGCTTCCGAATTCGGGGCGGATGTGAACATCGTCAGCTTGTATGATGAAACGCTGATAGAAACGGAAGCGGATGATGTAAACTCCATGACGCCGCGCTCGCCGGTTGTTACCGTGATGGGGCACGTAGATCACGGCAAAACAAAATTGCTTGACGCGATTCGCAGCGCCGATGTTGTTTCCGGCGAATTTGGAGGTATTACTCAGCATATCGGCGCGTACATGGTGGAAACTCCGCATGGCGGTATCACTTTCCTTGACACGCCAGGGCATGAGGCGTTTACCCGTATGCGCAGCCGCGGCGCTCAGGTTACGGATGTTGTTGTCCTTGTTGTCGCGGCGGACGACGGCGTTATGCCTCAAACTATCGAGGCGATAAATCACGCAAAAGAAGCGGATGTCCCGATTATAGTGGCTGTCAATAAAATAGATAAGCCGGAGGCAAATCCGGATAAAGTAAGAAGCCAGCTTTCGGAGTTGGGACTTCAACCGGAGGAATGGGGCGGGCAGACAATGTTTGTTGAACTTTCAGCCCTGAAAAAAGAAGGCCTCGATAAACTTATCGAGTCGATTCTGCTGCAAGCCGAAATTCTGGATCTCCGCGTAAATTATAACCGCAGCGCGGAAGGTAAAATTCTTGAATCACGCATAGATCACGGACGCGGGATTGTCGCCACGGTACTCGTTGAAAAAGGCGTGCTGGAAATAGGCGATTCATTTGTCGCGGGTATATGGCCGGGTAAAGTCAGGGCTATCTTTAATGATAAAGGCAAGCGCGTTGACCGCGCCGTACCGTCCATGCCGGTTGAAGTGCTTGGTTTTGAGGGTATACCCAACGCCGGCGATCCGTTGCAAGTGGTGGAAGACGAGAAGATCGCCCGCAGTTTTTCCGCTAAACGGCAAGAGCTTAAACGTTTTGAAGACGCTAAAAACATACGCAAAATAACGCTCGATAACCTTTACGACACGATAAGCGACGGCGAGATTCAGGAATTAAAAGTAATAATAAAGGGTGACGTGCAGGGTTCCGTCGAGGCTCTGCGGGCAAGTCTCGAAAAATTGTCCACAAAAGAGGTGCGTCTTGTTGTGATACAAGCGCTGCCCGGCGCTATCAACGAAGGTGATGTTGATCTTGCCTCGGCGTCTAACGCGATACTGATAGGCTTTAACGTGCGCCCCACGCCTAAGGCAAAATCGCTTGCCGATCAGGAAAAAGTGGATATACGCCGTTACAATATTATATACCGTGTTGTCGAAGATATGCAAAAGGCTATGGAAGGACTTTTGAAACCGGACACGAAGGAAGAAGTCATCGCCGATGTGGAAGTACGGGAAGTGTTCAAGGTTTCAAAGATAGGCGTCATCGCGGGCTGTTATGTACGGAGCGGCACGGTAAAGCGCAGCGCGTCTGTAAATGTTATACGCAACGACACGGTCATACATACCGGCAAACTCGCTTCACTGCGCCGTTTTAAGGATGATGTAAAAGAAGTCGCGGCTAATTTCGAGTGCGGTATCAGTCTGGAAGGTTTTGACGACATAAAAACCGGCGATGAATTTGAAGTATTTGAAATAGTCGAAATTATCCGCAAACTGTAGCACAGCCGCGGCGCTTCTGTTACTCGGCGCGGAAGCGGCTGGTGGCGCGGCGCGGAAGCGGCGTTGGCGCCTTCAAAAATTTTAATTTCTGAACAATCGCGGCTATACTAACAAGCGAAAAGATTTTCTAAAACCAAAATAAAAAGTAAAATTGTTGCATTATGCCCTCATCCCCTTGCTAGTGTCTTGGCATCTTTCAAACTGTGGGTAGTGCTCTCAAGACCGGAAGAAGAATATTTTACCTCAAAGTCGAAGAAGAAAAGAGAAAGAAGGGGGCTCTTAAAAACTTATTCGACTTCTTTGACTTCGCGGTTTATAAAATTCTTCATATATCCACCGCTACAATCGTGTACGAACACTCGTCCATCCCCAGCTTTTCAGGCATCGGCAAAACCTACAAACGGGGAGATATAGTGCATCTCATCTTCAATGTCTTCCGGTATGTCCTGTATCATGAATGAGCCGAGCGGACGGGTTTTTATTGTCTCATGGTAGGCAGTTCCGGCATCGTTGTAGACCCCGACAACGATAACAATATGCTTACCGTGGTACTTTGCACGTAGTTCAGGCTTGTTGGACCAGTAAAACGCTTCTTCTTTCTCATACATGGTTTGTCTACCTCTCAAAATTAGACATAATTAAATATACGCTGTAAATTTTATTCCGTCAAATGATTTTTAGCAACGTGTGGCTAACACGTGTGGCTAACACCCTCTTCAAAAATTCAAGCGCCGTAAATATGGGCGTATTCGTGCAGAAGTTCCATCGCCCGTTCTTTACACTCTCCGCAGCCCGTTCCGATTTTTGTTGCCGCCTGCAAATCCTCCCAGTTATGGGCGCCGTTTTTGAAGGCGGTCTCAATATCCTTGTTCGTTATGCCTATGCAGTGGCAAATTTCCACCGCCTCCTCTTTCAACATTCCCGCCCTGCCCGTCTTTTCAAGATAATCGTCGATGGCGGAGCGCAGCGCCTTATCGCCAAGCACGGAACAATGAATCTTGTTGTCAGGCAGACCGCCCAGTTTTTTAACCAAATCGTCCGGCTTTATGTTATACGCTTCCCGAATGTTCATCCCCTTAATTATTTCGGAAAGCATACTTGTCGAGGCTATCGCGCTCGCGCAGCCATAGGTTTTCCAGCGGACATCTTTTATGATGTCATCCTCAATTTTAAGCAGCATCAACATCTGATCGCCGCACTTTATATTACCCGTGATTCCGCGCCCGTTGTTATCGAATGTCTGCTCACTTTCAAGCAGTACATTTTGCGGATCCGAAAAATGCTTCTTTACCGTATCGGAATAAAGCCAATCCATAATTTTATCTCCTTAAAAGGTCCCTTTCAAAACTTAGGTTTTGAAACAGCCCTGCCAAATAATTTTCAAATGGAATTGCGCGGGAAACAGGTGATTTCCTGAACAAGTCCATATCTAAACGTTAGTATTTTCTGCTCATAACGAAGCTATATTGCAGCAGCCCAGCGTAGACATAGAGCGCAGACGCGCGATTATGGGCGGCATAGTCTCGATAACATAGTCTATATCTTCCTCGGTGTTGCCCCAGCCAAGACTAAAACGGATAGAGCCGTGCGCGAGTTCCGGCCAAACGCCTATCGCCATCAAAACATGAGACGGGTCGAGGCTGCCTGACGCGCAGGCGGAACCGGTAGAGGCTTCTATGCCCTTCAAATCCATAGACAGCAGGATAGCCTCACCTTCCGCGCCGGGGAATGAAACATTGAGCGTGTTGGGCAGCACATCCTTCAAATGTCCGTTGATTTTTATCGTAGGTATATTCGCCAAAAGCCCGTCCCGCAGCCTGTCGCGCAGCGCCGACATCTTTTTGCCGTACTCCGGCAGCTCTTTTTTAGCAAGCTCCGCGGCTTTGCCGAAACCCAGTGTGCCTATGTTGTTGTAGGTTCCCGCCCGTAATCCGTTCTCCTGATGACCGCCGAATATCAGCGGAAACAGGGGCGCTTTTTTCCGCCGGTACAAGGCGCCTATTCCTTTGGGGCCATAGATTTTATGCGCCGACATGGTAAGATAATCCACGCCAAGTTCGTCAACATCTACCGGTATCTTTCCGACACCCTGAGTCGCGTCCGTATGCATCCACGCTCCGGCTTCTTTGGCAAGACGGGCAATCTCTTTTACATCCTGAATTGTGCCTATCTCATTGTTCGCCAGCATTACCGACACAAACAGCGTTTTATCGCTCAAAGCTGCCTTGTAAGCATCCATTTTAACCTTGCCGTACTCGTCAACCGGCAGAAACGTAACGTTCATCCCCAGCGATTTAAGGTACGCGGCGGAGTTAAGCACGCATGGATGTTCAATGGCTGTCGTGATGATACCGGTACGCCCTGTTGTCAGAACCGCGCCGTTGGGAGCGCCGGCAATGCGGCGCATCGTCTGAAATACAGTATTATTCGACTCAGAACCGCCCGATGTAAAAATAATACTTTCGGCGGGAGAGCCAACCAATTCGGCTGCTGCCCGCCGTGCCTGTTCTACCCTGGCGTGGGCAATCCGTCCTGCTTCGTGCATACTGGATGCGTTCCCGTATATAGAAAAATCCTCAATAATTTCGTCCTGCACCTCCTTACGCAAAGGCGCGGTCGCGTTATAGTCCAAATAAACATGACGCGGCGTCATTTTTTCTCCTAATTTTAAGGCGGCGGAATCGCAGCCTGCTATATTTGACCTGTAAGACAGACAAGCATAACCCGAATATTCACATTGTCTCACAAGTCCATTTGCGTATTGTATTGACTTTCGTCAATTCACAAGCGCGGCTTACAAACCCATGTAAACCTCTCATCTTACAATACAATTTTTGCGCCATTCCGTCTATCAACCCGTATGGCGGAACAAGTAATAAGGAAAAAGGAAGAGGGAAGAAGTAAGGATGTCGCGTTTGTTTGAAAACAGCATAAATGATAAAAACGCCGCATATAGCCTAAGAGAGCCGGAAGCAGATTAAACTGGAAAATCCCGGCATGAACAGGGATATTGCGGTCGAGAAAGCGATAGCGTATAATGTTACGTACTGCAAAGATCACGGCATACTGAAGGGATTTCTTGAAAACCTGTCCACGGAGGAGGTAAATATGTTGGCAACTGAATGGAAACTGGAGGACGCCCCGCGCGTCCGCGAGGAAGAAGGCGAACAGAGGGGCATACAAAAAGGCCGTGAGGAAATCCTGAAACTTTTTGACGCCGGGTATTCGGCGGAAGAAGTCAGAGAATAGCTGAAAGCGGGCGAGACCCGTTCTAACAATAATTAGCAATTATGAATGAGCAATGAATAGCTAGCGGGGTTAAGGAGATTAAAGAATATGACATTGAACATTGATTACAACGAGGCAGTACAAATACGCAACGCGGGTATAAACGCTCTTAGACAGACTCTTGGTGAAGAAATGACGGCAAAGTTTATCGCTTTGTTTAATTACTACAACATCAATAAAGACGACAGCGAAGACCTTTATATTAAAGATTATACTGAATGGCGTAAAACGCAATCTTGGTATAATAATCAAACGGTTGAAGAGTTATTTGAGCAAGCCGCCGAATATGAAAAATCCTACCGGGAGCTAATCCCAAAAGGCGCAAAAATTATATGAGTCAAAAGCAATAGTTTAATTACTAATTGTTAATTCTTACCTGTTCCTTTTCCCTCTTAATTGCTAATTCTTCTCACCCCGCCGCTCATTCCTCACTGCTAATTGCTCACTGTTACCTTTTACCTCTTCCTTTTTATTTGAATTCTTAATTCGGTTGAAATAAACTATCGTTGCAAAACCTCATTGGTTTTGAGTCTCCGCCGACATAGATAATGTTGGAATCGTTATTAAAAAAGGTGCCGCCGCGATATATAAACATATTCTGACTTCTTTTACTGTTGAAGTCGGCGAGATATACCGCGTACGCATTATTTTTACAGTTGGATATTTCACCGCCGTCCATTTCAAACTTGCCGGTGTCAAAGTCTATATATACCGGGTGTATTCCGTTGGCGCCGGTCAGCTTTGAGCCTGCTTTCATCACAAAAGCACAACCATTGCCCGCGTACACGACATTAAACCAGCCGGGACTGCTGCTGCCCGCGGCCAAGCCCTCACCGTCTATCGTGATATTATCTTCCAACTGCAGGGTTATGTTACAGGTATTGTTCTTCGCCTGTTGCAGCTCTTGAAATACCCCTATACTGATAAAAGAGTAATTTTTTATATAGGAGCCATCTTCGTTGTTGCCTTTCCAATATGTGGCATCGTTAGACGTCGGTTGTGTTGGATCATGTTTTATCCTCCGTTCCGACCCGTAACCCCGCAGCCGTATCTTTATATTTTTTACATTAATGCTACTGTTTTTAGGGATACTACCGGTCAACGCGGTTCTCTTCAGCGTCTCGTTTTTTTCCACACGGACAAGGTATTCCTTCAAATTATCGGCGTCCGTTCCGCCGGCGGCGTAAGAATCAAGCCATTCGAACGCGCCGGCCAGTCCGGTTACATCGTCAATTTTTATGCCCCACGATGGGAAGCCGGTGTTTAAGTGCGTTTTGTACAGACTGTTTGCGTAAGCCTCGACATTTTTAGCGGTAATCCTTTCCAGCGCCCCATCTTTTACCGCAAAAATCGCCGCGCCGGTCAGGTAGGGACGCAGTTCCAGGGTTACCTGAACCATCTTGTTGCCCTCACTGCCCTTATTTTCGTCAGAAACCATCATGGTAAAATGCCGTTCCCCGCCGCTGAACAGCGTCTCTACATCGCCGGTATCAACTGTAAAAACGACCAGATTCGCGGTTGTCTTTAACCCGTCCACCACCTCTCCAATATCCGCCATTTTTACCTTATCGCTGTGCTCTCCTACCACAGTAATAGCCTGAAAAGGACGCTTTTTTACGGCAAAGTACACACGGGGCGTCTCGGCGGCCAGCAGTTTCCATTTTTCTATCGATTCCCCCATCCCCTCCCACGCGTTAAGGTCAAACTCTGTTTGCGAAGAGTTTTTTCCCGTATCCATCCATGTTATATCCTCGGTTAAAGTAGATTTCACCGCTACATTAACCGTCTCTGAATAGAGAAGCCCGCCCAGCGAACCGGTAAACATGACGTGGTATTCCGCCTCACTCAAACCGCGGGCGTCAATATCCAGCGTACTCGTTTTACTCGCCGGCTTTTTGGGATTGTTAATGTACCATTCTATAGACTCCCATTCATCATCAACCTTCAAAGTCAGCCGGTACGGGTCCCCGTCCTTATAGATAACATTAAACTCTTCCAGATCGCTGCCATCCCCCCTCTTGACAATACCTGGCTGACCGGCATTGCCGGAACTGCCCGCCGCCTCCTCCGCCGCGTCAAAAGCCGCCCCCGTAATATCGGAACAAGCCGCCGGAATAAAAGCGCACAGTAAAACCCACACCAAAAAATTTTTCATTTTGACAATCCCTCTAATAAAGTAAAAAGTAAAAGGGAAAAAGTAAAAATCACCGCTCCTGTGTTACTTCTTCCTTCTTACCTGTTATTTTTTACCTCTTCCTTTTCATTGCCCGCCCGGTGCCATCCGTTTTAGTTCATCCACTGTGTAGCCCTGTTCCAGCAGCGTGACAAATTTTTCCCACGCAGTCTTCTCACCGCGAGCTTCTCCGCGAGCCTCGCCGCGCTCCTCCCATTTTTTAGTTAGTCCGGCTTCTTCCAGCACTTCGTCAAGCGTTATTTCTTCTGTTTTATCCATTTTCCTTCTTACCTCTTCCTTTTTCCTTCTCATTGTCCGCCCGGAGCCATCCGTTCCAGTTCATCCACTGTGTAGCCCTGTTTCAGCAGGGTTAAGACTTTTCCCCCTGCGGTCTTTTCCCCGCGCTCCTCCCATTTTTTAGTTAGTCCGGCTTCTTCCAGCACTTCGTCAAGCGTTATTTCTTCTGTCTTGTCCATTTTCAATACCTCCTGTATCGTTTTCGCGTTCGCCAACAGTACCGCGTACAGATACGCCGCTATCTCGGGCCCCTTCTTCTTACGGCTTAGTTCCAATATACTACCCGCTGTTTTTGTGTTCAATTCTCTGTCCAAGCCTTTCAGCCACAGGTTCTCGTCCGGCGGCAGTTTTTTGCTTTCTATCACCTGTATAGGCATCCAGTGCCCCGTTATCCGGTATATCCCGGGCGATTCCTCTTCCACGGCGCACATTGCGTCTTCGCGGATGTACTTAAAAAGTTCCTTGGGATGGCGGGTCTCAACAATGGTAACCGTCATATCCCGCACGTCATGCCTGTTGAAAGCCGCGTAAAGGCAGGCG